>CALFUE010000071.1 GCA_937916345.1 uncultured bacterium | reverse complement strand
GATCGTTGGCGATAATACAGGACTCCTCCTCAATGATATAAACAGCGGAGTGGTCCTCGGGCGAGATAAGGTGGGCGGTATTGCGGGGATCATGGAGCCTGACCTGGAGGTCACCTATGACGAGGAAAAGATCACGGAGCTGAGGTCTCAGATGAGCGAGCTGAATGTCATGATGAAGGGAACGCTTGATCACGCCGGAACATCCTCATCGGATATTTCCGCCCGGTTGGCAAGAGCGATTTCTTCTTTGGAGGAAGCGGAGAAATATGCCGACGAAATGGTGGGTGGTGCCGTATCCTATGCCGATGATCTGACGGAAAAGCTTAATAAAAATATGGATGTCCTGGAGCAGGCGGTCACGGAGCTCAGTGCGGAAATGAAGGAGTTTGACAAGGCTCTTGATTCGCTGGAGACCGCCGGAGAGGCGTTGATAAAGGAGACTGAGAATTTCATAGACCAGTTCAAGCTGTCGGACGAGGACGAGGAGACTGTAAAAAATGATCTGGAAAACCTGCGAACCGGAATGTCGGAAATCGCAGTCCTGGGTGACCGGCTGACGCGCTCCATTGACGATCTGGAGACGGACATGAATAGTCTGCGCGCTATTGCGGAGCGAAGCGGTCTGACCCTTGAAAATATAAGCAGACATGTATCAAATATTACAGGAGATGTGTCAGGCATGATGAGTGCCGTGGCAAAGATAAGCTCGGATCTTAACGACGATCTGATTCCCGCTGTAAGAGGAATATCCGACATTGTGGGACGGTATATGAGCAATCTGGATATAGATAACGTTGCCATAAGCCGCGCCATCACCGATATGAACACGGGCATCGATGATGTCACGGCGGGGTTAACGGAAACCATAGCTGTCCTGTCAAAGTTTGTGGAGAAGTACGGACCGGAGCAGCTCATAAACGGATTCGATGAGGATTATGCGGGACAGCTTACAGAAAGCATGTCAAAGGTCAGTGGAGGCATCGAAAAGATGGGATCAGGCGAGAAGGCCTTAAATGACCAGTTGGCGGCTATTATGACTAGCGCCGATATGTCAGATGCCGACAGGACTGCTCTGAAAAGCTATTTAAGCAGGCTGAACAAGGCCTTTGACGAGCTGAGTACCGACGGACGAACATTCACGAAAAGTATCAGTACTTTTTCGGCTCACATGGATTCCCTCAGGAAGGATATAGACACTGTTAATGAGAATTCATCTGAATTTGAGAAATATATGCGCGCCATAAGGAGCGATCTGTCCGTCATATCGGACGAGGTAAGCGGCATGATGTCCGTGGTGAATAAAAAGGTCATACCATCCATGAACAGTCTCTCGGAAATAGCGGAAAAGTATATTTTTGCAATCGATGACAGTGCGCTGCGGGGCTCCATCGACGATTTTATGACAACACTCAAAGAAATGCCGGATATTGCTACAAATATGTCAACCATAATTGACACTCTGCTGGAAGACATGGATACGGATATTCCCGAGCTCGGTACGGATGTCCGGGACGCCGGAGAAAATATGTATGATTCGCTGCTGAATGCGACTGAGGAGATCGAGGAGTTATCTCTTCACCTGGGTGATGATTCTGTTCTTCTCACAAATGATATAAAGGATATCTCGGATCAGATCAATACGATATCACAGACTCTCGTGGATGCGGTGGAGGACTTGTCAAATATGAGCCTGATGCCGGCTGATCACATGAGGGATATCTCGCAGGGCGATATGACGGTGGATGAGATATCTGCTGTCACGAAGGGGCGCATAGGATACTGTAAAAATGCCGGCAGCGTCACGGGGACATCCAGAACCGGCGGGATCGTGGGCTTCATGGATGCAGAGTCAGATTTGCTGCAGGATTTGAAGTTAAAAAAGATCGGGACATTAAGCGCGGATTATGTCCTGGTTACTTCGAGTGTCGTGAACAACTGTGTCAATAGCGGTGTTATCACGGCAAGAAGGGACAGAGTCGGCGGCATAACCGGAGATTCCGAGTCAGGTCTTGTCACCATGTGCGAAAACTACGGTGATGTGGGGGCCTCCGGCGCTGATTATGTGGGCGGTATCGGGGGCTTTTCCGGATCCGCCGTGAGAAAATGTATCACAAGGGGAACCATCAGAGGCCGGAGATTCGTGGGCGGTATCGCAGGTTATGGAACTATCCTGTCCGAAAACATCGCCATGGTTAAGATACCGGAGGCTGTGCAGGAGTACGGCGCTGTGGCAGGTGCCGTAGAAACCAGAAACAAGACCAATGTCTATGACAATTATTTCATACCGGAGAGCGGAAGCGCGGATATGTATGTGACGGAGAGAATGTTCGGCGCTGTATCAGGTATAGGTCTTGCCAGCTTTAAAGGCATGGCTGAGGCCACGTACTACGAGAAGGTGGAGGATGCCGTGGGTGTGTATTTCCCTGACGCGATGAAGATCATGCGGATCAGATTCTTAAACGATTCGGATGTCATCGGGGAAATAGTTTGTAATTATGGAGATTCCATAGATGCGGCTGAGATACCGGCAGTTCCCGAGAGAGAGGGCTACTACGGCGAGTGGGACAGGAGAGATTTTTCGGATGTGAGGGACAGTGATGATATTCAGGCTATCTACACCATGCGCACCACTACCATCGCCAGCGAAGCAAAGAGGGACGGCAGACAGTCGGTGGTGATCGCGGAGGGGGATTTCGGCAATGACGCCGCGCTCACCGCGACAGAGCTTGAACCTCTGGATTTCGAGAGAGAGCGCTGGCATATAACTCTGGAAAATACCGATGCTGTGAGTTACCATTTCCTACCGGCAGAATCGGGGACTGTAATGATTGTTGATCCGGAGTCGGAGGATGGCACCGGATACAGGATGCTCGACACTGAGGAGTTTGGCAGGTATCGGGTTTTCGCAGCTGATGAAAAAGATCTTGTGCTGGTGGTGGTAAGCTCCACCACGGAAAATATGGCCATTGGAGTGGTCGTGGTCATCGTCCTGATAGCAGCCACTGTCGTTGTAATATTTATCGTGTTAATGGTGCGGCGTCGCAAAAGAAAAAAGTCAGAAAAAAGTCATAAAAAAGCATAGAGAAAGCCGGCGGTCATCCGCCGGCTTTTGTAATCTGTGAAATTATTTCTCCCGGGAGAGGAAGGTATTGATCCTTGCAACTACTTCATCGGGCTCGTAGCCGTGAACCATAGCTGCCTCCGCGATGGTCTCCATCTGTGATGAGGGGCATCCGAGGCAATGCATGCCGATATCCAGAAGTATGGGGACGACCTCCTGATCGATCATCAAAAGCTCGCCGATCATCGTGTTTCCGTCAACCTGAACGCTTGTAGCTGTATCTGCCATTTTTTTTATTCCTCCTTTATTAAATAGGTTACTGTTTACAGCAAAAGATGGTAAAAACCCATCTCACCCTATATAAATTGGGTCATAATCGCGCAACAAGTGCACGATTCGACTGTGAATGGTAACAAGTATAGTACAAACTTATCAGTTTGTCGAGAATTATCTTGCATTTTTTTGAAAAATGTGGTATATATTATATCTGTGAGGTGAAACATCACCCGCGACGCATTTCGTCAGCGCTGATCTGATGAAAGCGCAGGTGGTAGTATAAAAGATCAATTTTTGTCCGACACATATCTGGTGCTTGACTCTTGTGGAAAGGGAGTCGGCAATCAAGTTTATCTGGTCAGACACATCAGACTGAAATCATACCGTATTATCAAAAGCATAAAAAAAGGTTCAAGTGAGCCCGCAGTGTTGGGTTCGTGCGCTCATCCGTGCATTCCGGCACTCCTCGATATATTGGAGCAGGAAGGCAAGACCTACGAGGTTCTGGAATACAAAAGCGGAGAGACACTGAAAACATATTTAAAAAAACAGATAAAAATTTCAAAAATTAAATTTCTGAAGATCGGAATTCAATTAATTGAAATTTTATTATATCTGCATGAGAGAGACAGACCGGTTCTGTATCTGAACTGGACTCTCGACAATGTGCTGCTGTATGAAAGTGAGATTTCCCTTACGGGTTTTTCCGGGGCTTTATTTCTCGCAGATGCGGCAGCCTTGGGAGAAGTGCATGAAAAAGACGATATTTCGGCTCTTTACGCACTGCTCAACCAACTAGGGAACTATGCTGACGGGTGCGAGGAGTTTATGCATGTTCTGGAGGATGAGGCTGCTCCGCGGCGCATAAAGGCCGTGTTTGAAGGAGAGCTCTTGTCTGAGAGAGAGGATGATGCGGGTGGTGTTCACTTTGCAAAAAAAATAGCTGTGATCGGCAGTGGAACAGGAGTCGGGGTAACTCACACCGCGATATCGCTGACCTCATATCTGTGCCATCGAACGAAGGCATATATGGAGTTGGACAAGAGTATGGTGAATTCCATATTGGGGTACGACAGGACGGCGGTGCTTCGCAAGGGCGTATTGTACTGCGGAGAATTCGAGGGGCGTCAGAGGAGCTTATCTGAGGAGCAGGACAGAGAAACTGTTGTTGTAAAAGATCTTGGAGAATTTTCAGGCTGGGATCAGGAATTGGAGAACTGCGACCTCATATATGCGATCCTCGGAGTCAAGCCCTGGGAGCTTGAGAGTGCGAAGACTCTCTACGACAGGCTGAAATATGCCGAAAATGTGAGATTTCTGGCTGCTTTCGGAAATGTATCGGGGGGCAGGAAGTGTTCGCGTCTCATAAAGAGACCTGTGCATGTGATGCCAATGGATCATGATCCGTTTATTCTGACACAGGAAAAGCAGGATTTCTTCCAACAGCTGAGCAGAGAAAGGAGGTAAACAGTAAATTGTCAAAAAGGATCGAGGCCCGCACCCTTGCCTTTACAGGTATTGAGAGGGGGAGCGGGGCGACCTGCCTAAGCGTTGCCATGGCAAATTACCTGGCGGCCTATGAGGGAGAGAAGACCGCGCATATATGTATGAGCGGCCGCGCTGAAACTGAGGCCTTGAGGGAGTTCGAGAAGGATAAGTATTTCACCGTATACGGCGTGACATACCTGCCATTGTCGGATCCCGGTGAGCTGCCTGAAGCTTTTTATTTCGTTAATGTGAAAAAATACGATCGAGTGATCATCGATCTGGGGACTTTGTGCGAAAAGAATTTATCAGAATTTAAAAGATCAGACAGGGGATATCTGGTAGGGGGTATGATGCCCTGGCAGATAGAGACTGTTCGGCACAGGGTCGAGAATTTTATGTTATCCGAGTATAATTCAGTTGGTTTTCCAATTATTAGAAATTTTAGGTTCTTGGCTTTTGGGGGAAGTGTTAACGAAAGGGTTTTCAAGGATACAAACATCAGGCTTCCGGTCATCAGAGTCCCTTATATAGAGGATCCTTTGGACATTAAAAAAGAACAACGCGCATTTTTCAACAAATTGATATGATGATACTACCTTTTGACCCCGACATCATATGATATCAGGTTCAATAAGTAGAAAAATCTGAATCAAGATTACTTTAGGAGGACAAGAAAATATTTATCAGGCATAGGACAAAAACGCTGCTGAGGGCAGGGTTTGCAGGAGCACTGACGGTTGGCGTGCCGCTTTTGATCGTCGTTATAATCGGAGCGAAGGGCTTTGGTATGGCCTCCGAAAAGCTGCTCTATTACGAGGAGCAGCAGGCAAAGGAGCATCCTTTCATGGCATGTGTGCTGTTGAAGGATGTGTTTGCCGGAGATGAGATCACAGAGGACATGCTGGAGGTGAGGGAATTCATAGACCGCGGGGAGAGCGGTGGGCTGACGGTAACAGGAGCCGGCGAGATAGCTGGCCTGTGTGCAAAGGTCAATATCTCCTCCGGGACTCTTCTGACAAAGGATATGGTGTATGAGGCGGATATCGATACAGGCGATCTGCGCTATGTCGAGCTCACGAATGTCTATATGCCGGAATTGTTGACTGAAAATGACTTTATCGATGTGCGCATCTCCCTCCCCGATGGAGAGGATTACATCGTGGTCGCAAAAAAGAGAGTATATGAGCTGCTGCGGGAGGAGGATACGGTGACGGGATTTCTGCTGCGATTGAGCGAGAACGACATCCTGCGCATCGCCTCCGCTGTGGTGGACATGAATACTTACAAGGATACCGGGATATACGCGGTGAGATATATTGGGGATCATCAGGCTGAGTCAATGGAGTTTTATCCGGTGAACAGCAAGGTATATTCACTGACAGGGTGGGATCCAAATGTGAGCGTTCCCCACTCTATACCGGATGAGGTATTGAAACGCACTATCCTGGAGGATAATCTGCGTATTTATCTGCCGGACTATGATGAGTCTGAGGAAGATGAGAGTTCTGTTGATAACGAGCGGACCGACAGACTCATCGAGGCCCTGGAGATATACGAGGAATGAAATTAGTTCATTTTGTTGCAATTTTACCACAAAAAAAATCAGGAAAGGAGGGGCAGAAACATCATTAGAATTTGATCAAGAATAAATAGATCTTACAGACAGGAATTAAGGAAGATTAAGAAAAAAGAAGGACGCACCGCGTAAGCGGTGCGTCCTTCTTTCATCAGATTACTGAGAGATAGCGCCTGTGGGGCAAGCTCCTGCACAAGTTCCGCAGTCTACGCATGCGCTGGCATCGATCTCATACTTTCCGTCACCCTGAGAGATAGCGCCTACAGGGCACTCGCCCTCACAGGTACCGCATGATACACAAGAATCTCCAATTACATATGCCATTATTTTGTCCTCCTTTATTAGAAAATGTTTTATGACCTTCCGTTAAGGTAATTGTAATTTTACACGAAAATACAGACATTTCAATAGTTTTGATTGTATAAAATCGAGTGCAAATGCAGACCCGGGGATCGGGTAAATGCGTTGAATTATGAATGGATAGTGTGATATACTAATCAAATGGCAAAGGAGTGACAGATGAAAAAGATCGATTTCGCGAGGAGTATCGCAATTGCGTTTACTCTAACCGCAGTTTTAAGCTTCACGGCGTGCGGCGTTATAGATGATATAAAGCCGGGATCCAGGGCGAGCAATGAGCAGGTCTCCCTCTCAGGATATTTCGGTGACCCGGGGGAGGGTGAGATAGCGGTCGTGATAGATTACGAGCCGAAGGATTTCACCTTTAGAGAGATTGACGGTCGCGTATGCGCGCGTCTTGATATGGTGGACTACGAGATAAATGATCGTTTTTTTAAGGAGTTGGATGATACGCTGGTCTACACCACCAGAGAGGCTTCTTACTATTTGAAACCGGGTGCTGATATCTATGAGAGTCCGGGCGGCGATATCGCTCTGGACTACGTCCCCTATCTGATCGAGGACGGGGAGGCGTATCTGGATCTCGAGTTCGTGAAGGCTTTCAGCTTTATAGATTACAAGATATTTGACGATGATGTAAAGAGGATCGTGATGTGGCGTGATGTGACGCGACCCGGGTATTTCGTCCGTGTCAAAAAAGATACGAGACTAAGAACCGCAGCCGATATCACCAAGCCCTTTATCCTCAATATGACCGCTGATGATGAGCTTATGTATCTGGTGGAGGAGGGTGAGGAATTCTGCTATGTCATGACAAAAAGCGGCATCGCGGGCTACGCGATGACATCTGATATAGAGATCACCTCCGAGCGCGAGGATGAGCGTATAGACACGGTTTCGGAGAAGCCTGATCCGAATCTTTACAAGGGTGGAGAAAAGGTATGTCTCGCCTGGCATCAGATCACAAACTATTTGAAAAATTCCGATATCAGGGAAACACTTTCCGGTTTATCCGGGGTAAATGTAATATCTCCCACCTGGTTTTACATAAACGACAATGAGGGAAATATCCACGAGGTCGGCAGCACCGCCTATGTGGCTGCCTGCCATGACGCAGGCATTCAGGTATGGGGTCTTTTCTCGGATTACGGAAAGGATGATATCTTATCCGCTGAGATATTTATGAACAGAGCCCATCGCCTTCACCTCGAGGAGCAGATAATGGCAATGGTGGATATGTATGATCTCGATGGCGTAAATATTGATTTCGAGGACATCTCTTCCGAGGCGGGATCGGGACTCCTCCAGTTCATCAGGGAACTCTCCATACTGTGCAGGGAGCAGGGAGTGATACTAAGCATCGACAATTATGTGCCATCGGCTCACACTTTATTTTACAGTAGGGGCGAGCAGGCGATCTACGCGGATTATGTGATTGTTATGTGCTATGACGAGCACTACAGCGGCTCCGGAGAGGGATCGGTGGCTTCCATCGGTTTTCTGGAGAAAGGGGTGACAAACACCCTCGCTCTTGGAGTGCCGGCAGCGCAGCTGATTCAGGCAAATCCTTTCTACACCAGGGTCTGGTGCGAGACGCCAAAGACGGATATTGATGTTGACAGTGTGGAGGCCGCATCTGAGGATTTCGTGTCCTATGACATCTCCAGCAAGGTAGTCTCCATGCGTGAGGGGAAGCGACTTCTCCTTGATAACGGAGCAGATATCGTCTATCTGGATGAGGAAGGGCAGAATTATGGAGAATATGAGCAGGAGGGAAGAACCTACAAGATCTGGCTGGAGGATGAAACTTCCGTTAATAATCGAATGAAGGTGTTTGAGAAGTACGGTCTGGGGGGCGTAGCCTTCTGGAAGGTCGGGCTTGAGAGCGATGGAATCTGGGAACTGATAGGTGATTACTTGTGAATACTGAGATATTGACTCTCTCGGGTGATTTATCCCTGTCATCCGAAGATACTGAAAAAATAGAAAAAGCCGCGGGGTTTATCAAAAAGGGCGGCATAGTGGCGTTTCCAACCGAGACGGTGTACGGTCTCGGCGCCGATGCGCTCGACCCCCTCGCCGCAAAAAAGGTTTACGAGGCGAAGGGGCGTCCCTCGGATAATCCGCTGATAGTACATATAGCAAGAACTGAGGCTCTGGAGAAGATAGTGTCAGATGTACCGCCTGTAGCGGGAGAGCTGGCATCGGCATTCTGGCCGGGTCCTCTCACCATGGTATTAAGGAAAAAGAATATCGTACCGCGGGAGACAACAGGAGGTCTGGATACTGTTGCAGTCACTCCTCAGCCGTCATGCCCTTGAAGCATGAGAGCTCCTCGCGGTAGGGGCGCACCATCTCGTTGCTGATGCGGGCAGGGAGTATGCCTTGCTTGAAGGCGTAGGGTGTGTTGTGGTTGGTGAATGATGTGAAGTTGGCCTCCAGCCCCTCGGCGGTGATGCCGCGAAGGTCC
>CALFUE010000070.1 GCA_937916345.1 uncultured bacterium | reverse complement strand
TTGATGAAGGATGTGGACGCGGGTTTTGCAGGGGATCCGGCAGCGAAATCAAAGGAGGAGATCATATTTTCCTACCCGGGATTTTTCGCGATAGTGGTCTACCGCATGGCGCACGAGCTCTACAAGCTGAAGGTTCCTTTTATTCCGCGAATGATGACCGAGTATGCCCATTCGGGCACGGGAATAGATATAAATCCCGGCGCCGAGATCGGCGAATTTTTCTTTATCGATCACGGTACGGGGGTAGTTATAGGAGAGACCACAGAGATAGGCGACAATGTGAAGCTTTATCAGGGCGTGACCCTTGGTGCGCTGTCAACCAGAAAAGGTCAGCTCCTGCATGAAGTGAAGAGGCATCCCACCATAGGTGACAATGTCACGGTGTATTCCGGCGCCAGCATACTCGGTGGGGAGACCGTAATAGGAAACAATACCACCATCGGCGGCAGCGCCTTCATCACAGACAGTATTTCGGAAAATTTCAGGGTGTCCGTAAAAGCGCCTGAACTCTCGATAAAGGGCACGGGATCGGACAGTGTGGATCAATTGTTTGAGTGGTCTGACTATGTGATATAGGGGGTGTGCTTATGAACAAGGATTCCGAAGAAAAAAAACTTCTGATCGGTTTTATTATTGATGCGGTCATAGCGGCAGCGTCCATCATTGCGGCTGTCATTGCGCTGGTTGTGACGAATGCCGGGATGGGAGTTTTTGTACCGGTTCTTTCCATTGTGGTCATCGCGGCAGTCCTCAATGTGGTGCTGGAGGCCGTGATGCTGAAAAGAGCGGACGCCGACATCGATGAGCTGGCTGTGGAACGGGAATCCGCCGTGGCGGCAAACAATGCCAAGAGTGATTTTCTCTCGAATATGTCCCATGATATCCGCACTCCCTTAAACGCCATACAGGGTATGACTAAGATAGCTCTTGACCATGTGGATGATGTGGAACAGGTGACGAGCTGCCTGAACCGTATATCCGTGTCGGGGCACCATCTTCTCGGTCTCATAAATGATGTGCTGGACATGTCAAAGATCGAGTCCGGCAAGATGATGCTCAACGAGGATCGTACCTCCATAAAGGCTGTGGTTGATGACATCGCGCTCATCACCCACACTCAGGTCGAAGAAAAAAATCAGGATTTCGATGTGCGTATCGGCACGCTCATGTCCAATTATGTATTCTGTGATGGTCTTCGCCTGTCACAGATCATGCTCAATATGCTTTCAAACGCAGTCAAATTCACTCCCGAGGGCGGCAATATCGCCCTTTCCGTCAGCCAGACAAAGTCCAACAAGGGTGAGCATTATGTGCATCTGGTAATAAAGGTAAAGGACGATGGTATCGGTATCGATCCGGAGTTCGGAGACAGGATCTTCGATTCCTTCGAGAGGGTGGATTCAAAGCATGTTAATGACACCCAGGGCGTGGGCTTAGGCATGACCATCACAAAATACATTGTTGACGCCATGGGCGGACTAATCGAGTTCGACAGCGAGCTGGGAAAGGGAACAGAGTTCCGCGTGGATCTGGATTTCAAGCGCATGCCGGATGACGATGAAGAGGAGAAGACTGTAGCAGAAGAGACGGCCGTTGACGACAGCCTTAGGGGAAATATGGTGCTCGTGGCAGAGGACAACCTCATCAACATGGAGGTTGCAAAGGCAATATTGAATGACAGGGGCATTCAGATCGAGTGGGCCGAGAACGGACAGATCTGCGTCGATATGTTCAGCTCCCACGAGGCAGGTTATTACGCGGCGATCCTCATGGATCTTCGGATGCCTGTGATGACGGGCTATGAGGCGGCAGCAAAGATCCGTTACCTTGACCGCGAGGACGCTGCCACGATACCAATTATCGCCATGTCGGCCGATGCCTTTGCAGAGGACATTCGCAGGTGTATAGAGGCGGGTATGGATGATCACCTGTCAAAGCCCATCGAGATCGATAAACTGATGGAGGCGCTTCACAGGTTCATAAAGTGAGGGCGGTTGAAATAAATTGTGATATATGCTAAAATACCTTATTAACCTGGAGGATGACTAAAAGAATGGAGACAAATATGACGCTTCACGATAGGGTGAAAAGACTTGTGATGGTGGTGGACGATGAGGAGGTAAACCGCGAGATCCTCGGAGCCATCCTGTCGGATGAATACGAGGTGATAAAGGCGGAGTCCGGAAAGGACGCGCTTGAACTCATAAAGGAAAATAGAAATGTGTTGTCGGTCATTCTGCTGGATTTAATTATGCCGGGACTCGACGGCTTTGATGTGATAAATGTATTAAAATATGACGAGACCACAAAGGAAATTCCT
Organism: uncultured bacterium; assembly: GCA_937916345.1. GTDB lineage: Bacteria > Bacillota > Clostridia > Lachnospirales > Lachnospiraceae > RGIG6904. The sequence goes on along the minus strand of CALFUE010000070.1, from coordinate 21,134 downwards.
ATCATTGTCCTCACCAGCGAGAAGGACGCCGAGTTGAAGAGCCTGGAGCTCGGAGCGGCGGATTTCATCACAAAGCCCTACGATATGCCGGAGGTGATCAGGGCGAGGGTAAAGAGGATCGTGGAGCTGGCTGAGCATACACAGATCATCCAGTCCACCGAGAAGGACGAGCTGACGGGGCTGTTTACCAAGAGCTTTTTCTTTGAATATTCAATGCTCATGGATCGCTTCAACCCTAGAAGAAAGATGGATGTGGTATCAGTAAATGTCGACAATTTCCATCTGGTAAATGAGCTCTATGGTCATGTGTATGGTGACAAGGTGCTGGTGACCATCGCCCGGGTGATTACCACTTTCATCGATGACAAGGACGGTATCGCCACGAGAACCGGCGCCGATTCATTCTATATCTACCTGAAGAGACAGGAATCCTACACAGAATTGTCGGATTCCATCAAAACCGCGTTGGAGAATATCTCCGAAAATATACATGTGAGGACACGCATCGGTGTTTACGCCGAGGACGAGTGGGATGCGGACATCGAGAAGAAGTGCGACAGAGCGCGCCTTGCGGGCAATGGTCTCAAAAACGACTACTCGGAGTCCATCATATATTATGACAGAAGGATGCGTGAGGAGCGCCTCTATCAGCAGCGCCTGATCAATGACATGCACGACGGATTGGAGCGCGGCGAGTTCAAGGTTTACTATCAGCCAAAGTTTGATATCAGGGGAGAGAGACCTGTTTTAGTCAGCGCTGAGGCGTTGGTACGCTGGGTGCATCCGGAGTTTGGCGTGGTTTCTCCCGGAGATTTTATCCCGCTTTTTGAGGAGAACGGCCTGATACAGGAGATTGACCTCTTTGTTTGGAGAGAGGCAGCCAGGCAGATCAGAGAGTGGAAAGATACCCTCGGTAAGTCCATATCGATTTCCGTTAATGTATCCCGCATGGATATCTATTCCGAAGAGTTCGTGCCCAACATTACATCACTTTTAAGGGATTTTGACCTCACCACGGAGGATATCTATCTGGAGATCACGGAGTCTGCTTACGCGGTGGATCAGGGACAGCTGATCTCGATCATAGAGAATCTGAGGAGCATGGGCTTCAAGATAGAGATGGACGATTTCGGATCCGGCTATTCGTCTCTGAATTCACTTTCCACGCTGCCCATCGATGTGCTGAAGCTGGATATGAAATTTGTGAAGACCATTCATGAGGATAAAAAGAGTCTGCGGCTGATAGAGCTCATCATGGACATAGCCGACTATCTGGAGGTGCCTGTGGTGGCTGAGGGCGTGGAGTTTGAGGAGCAGTATCTGCTTCTGAAGGAAGCGGGCTGCGCTGTGATACAGGGCTTCTATTTTTCAAAGCCTCTGCCCACTGTTGAGATGCAGAAGGTGCTTTTGGACAAGGTGTAGATAAATTTCAGGAGGTTTTTATGGTTACGATCGATGCGTTAAAGAGTTTCGGCGCGAACACAGATGAAGGTCTTGCCAGATGTGTCAATATGGAGGCACTTTATCTGAAGCTGGTCAATACCGCTGCCTCGGACGAGGGCTACGATAAATTGCAGTCCGCACTGGACGCACACGACTTCTCCGCAGCCTTTGACGCGGCTCACGGACTGAAGGGAGTGCTGGCAAATCTGGCACTGACACCGATACTCGAGCCGGTTGCGGAGGTAACAGAGCTGCTTCGCGCCGGTAAGGACATGGATTACTCATCCTATATGAATACTATCCTGCAAAAGCGGGACGAATTGAAGGCAATCTGTAGTTAACACGAAAAGGAGCAGGCATGGAGGAAAACTCAGAAAGCGGATTTAACAGGTTTAAGTTAAAGCGCGGGCTTTTAACGTTTTTCGGAGTGACGGCCGGAGCGATTATTGCGGCCTTTGCGGTGGAGGAATTCCTGTCACCCAACAATATATTTGACGGCGGAGTGGTCGGTGTCTCCATGATATTGTCCCATTTCATCCCGATAAAACTGGGAGTGCTGACGGTAGTCATCAACATTCCTTTTTTGATATACGCATACAAGACCATCGGACGTGTCTTTGTGATGAAGGCAGCATATGCTATGGCGGTGTTTTCCGTCGCCCTCGGTATTTTCGAGCCGATGGTGGCCACCACCTATGATTCACTGCTTGCCACGGTTTTCGGAGGTGTGGTCTTAGGTGTCGGAGTCGGGCTTGTATTAAGGTTCGGCGGGTGTCTGGACGGCACTGAGATAGTTGCCATCGCAGTGAGCAAGGGCACCTCATTTTCCGTGGGGAACGTGATTCTGGCGATAAATGTGGTGATCTATTTCGTGGCAGGTCTGGTGTTTGGTATAGACGCGGGACTCTATTCCATGATCATGTACTTCATCACCTCAAAGATCATTGACCTGGTTGAGAGTGGAATGGAGCAGGGCAAGTCAGTCATGATCGTCACCGAGGATGGCCAGCTCATCGCAAAGGAGATAAGGGAGCGCTTTGGGCGCACGGTTACCTTTATCAGGGGCGAAGGTCTCATCAGCGGCACAGAGAAGGATATCCTCTACTGTGTCCTCACCAGAGCTGAGATACATGATTTGCGGCTGATGATGTCATCCCTGGGCGTCAACGCGTTTACTACAGTCTCAGATGTTTCAGAGATAATAGGAAATCATATCAAGAGGAAATAAAAAAGTTTCATAGTAGAGAAAGGAGAATCGCTGAATATGAGATACGATGAATCAGTAAGGCGATACGCCGAGACCATGACAGGCCTCTGCATGGAAAACAACTACATACCCGATGAGAAATACAAGGAGCTCGGTGTATACAGGGGTTTGAGAGACCTGAACGGAAAAGGAGTGTTGACGGGGCTCACCGGTATTTCAGAGATCAATTCATTTAGGACTATTGACGGAGAAAGAGTTCCCATCGACGGGGAATTGTGGTACAGAGGGTACCGCGTAGAGGATCTGGTGAGAAAATATTCCACGGATGTATTCGGTTTTGAGAAAACCACGTATCTGCTGCTGTTCGGCAATTTGCCGGATGAGGCGGAATCACAGCTTTTTGTACACATGCTGGAGGAAGTCCGTACACTTCCCGGCAATTTTGTGAGGGATGTGATCATGAAGGCTCCCACGAGGGACATCATGAACTCCATGGCGAGAAGCATCCTGACATTGTCATCTTACGACGAAAACTACATGCTTACTGATATCACGGACGAGATCAGAAAGAGCATTATGCTTATATCGACATTTCCGATGCTGGCTATATATGCATACCATGCATATAATCATTATCAGAATCTCTCCAGCATGTACATTCACAGGCCGGGGCCGCAGATGTCTACCGCGGAGAATATACTGGCGATGCTGAGACCTGATCAGAAGTACACAAAGCTGGAGGCGGAGGTTCTGGATGTGGCGCTGGTGCTGCACGCGGAGCACGGCGGCGGAAACAATTCAACCTTTACCACCAGGGTCGTGACATCCTCAGGCTCGGATATTTATTCGGCCATCGCCGCTGCCATGTCATCACTTAAAGGCCCCCGCCACGGCGGCGCTAATATCAAGGTAATGGAGATGATGGCTGACATCAGGGCACACGTCACAGACTGGAATGACAAGGATGCTATCTACGATTACCTCAACAAGATCCTTGAGGGAGAAGCCTTCGACAGGAAGGGTCTGATCTACGGAATGGGTCACGCGATTTATTCAAAGTCTGATCCCAGAGAGAGGATCTTCAGGGAGTATGTGGGACGACTGGCAGAGGACAAGGGCCGCATGAATGAGCTGGCGCTCTATAGGGCTATCGAGGAGATAGCGCCTGTTGTGATAAATGATCACAGAAAGATCTACAAGGGTGTCAGCCCGAATATCGATTTTTACAGCGGCTTCGTGTATGATATGCTTGGTATACCGCAGGCTCTGTACACACCTCTTTTCGCGGTTGCGCGTATTGCGGGATGGTGCGCCCACAGACTCGAAGAGATCACGGGAAAAGGCAAGATCATCAGACCTGCATATCAGAGTGTGATGAAGAAAAGGTAAAAAATATGCAGATTTCAGATATGATCGACGAATCGCCCGACGGTTATGAGACACTGATATTTCTCTACACCTCGGCGCTTCACAAGATCCATACCAAGATAGAGATTTTGAGGGATGAGTTCATACATCTCCACCAGTATAATCCTATTGAATACATAAAGGACAGGGTGAAGAGCCCGGAGTCCATCGTAAAAAAATTAAAGAAGCATGATCGCGAGGAGACATTGTCCAACATGGTGCAGTATGTCAATGACATTGCCGGTATCAGGGTGGTGTGCTCATTCACGGCGGATATCTACAAGATAGCCGAGATGCTCGGCAAGCAGAGTGATATGGTGGTTCTCTCGGTAAAGGATTATATACGGCGCCCCAAGGAAAGCGGCTACAAGAGCTATCATATGCTGGTGACCGTTCCCATATTTTTAAGCGACGGCTCCGTGGATGTAAAGGTAGAGATACAGATCCGCACCATAGCCATGGATTTCTGGGCCTCTCTGGAGCACAAGATCTATTACAAATTCGAGGGAAACGCTCCCGATTACATCAGCCGGGATCTGAGGGAGTGCTCACAGATCGTCTCCATGCTCGATCAAAAGATGCTGGAGCTGAACACGGCTATCTCCGAGACACGCATCACGGAGGTAAAGTCGGAAGAAACAAAAAGGCGATAACAAGGATACGAAAGATAACCGGCAGACAGGCAGCCTGCCCGCATAGGTAGATTATGTCAGAAGCAGAAGTTTTTATGGACAGCAAAATAGATGAGGGTTATCACATTCGTCCGACTCGTGACTTCACCGACCCGGATGAGCTCTTTGGCGAGCTGCTTTCCGAGGTGGCAAAGTATCACCCGTCTGATGATATTTCCATGCTCAAAAAAGCCTACGACATAGCCTTCGAGGCCCACAAGGATCAGGTGCGCCGCTCCGGTGAGCCCTATATCATACATCCGTTGAGCGTAGCCATAATTCTTGCCCAGCTGGAGCTTGACAAGGAGACCATAGTCGCCGGCATACTCCATGACGTGCTTGAAGACACGGTCATGACAGAGGATGAGGTGAAAGAACAGTTCGGCGAAGATGTGCTGATGCTGGTGGACGGCGTCACAAAGCTGGCTCATCTGCACCTGACAGACGCATCTGCCGATCCCAGGGAAAAGAACGCCGCAAGGCTGGATATGCAGGCGGAGAACCTTAGGAAGATGTTCCTCGCCATGGCAAAGGACATCCGTGTCATTCTGATAAAGCTGGCGGACAGGCTTCATAATATGCGCACCCTCCAGTATCAGTCAAAGGAGGCTCAGCAGCGCATCGCCAGAGAGACCATGGATATTTACTCGCCCATCGCGAGACGTCTTGGTATCAGCAAGATAAAGATAGAGCTCGACGATCTGTCCCTCAAATACTTAGAGCCCGAGGCATATCAGGATCTGGTTGAAAAGATCGATATGCGAAGGAGCATCAGGGAGGATTATGTAAAGAGCCTGATAGATATTGTCAGCTCCCATCTGGTGGAGGCCGGTATAAACGCTCGCGTGGAGGGGCGTGTCAAGCATTTCTTCTCCATTTACAAAAAAATGGTAAACCAGGGCAAGACTCTGGATCAGATATACGATCTGTTCGCCATCCGCATCTTAGTCTCTGATGTAAAGGACTGTTACGCGGCTCTCGGCGTCATGCACGAGATGTACAAGCCCATACCCGGGCGCATCAAGGACTACATCGCCATGCCTAAATCCAATATGTACCAGTCTCTTCATACCACGCTGATAGGACCGGGGGGGCGTCCGTTCGAGATTCAGATCAGAACCTATGAGATGCATAGGACTGCAGAGTATGGTATTGCCGCCCACTGGAAATACAAGGAGAGCTCAGGAGTATCGGCCGTAGAGGGCGAAGAAGAAAAGCTCAGCTGGCTTAAGCAGATACTGGAGTGGCAGCAGGATATGACGGACAATCGCGAGTTCATGTCGCTCTTGAAGAGCGATCTGAATCTTTTTGCGGACACAGTATTCTGCTTTACCCCCACGGGAGAGGTGAAGAATCTGCCATATGGTTCAAATACCATCGATTTTGCCTACTCAGTTCACTCTGCGGTGGGTAATAAGATGGTTGGCGCGAAGGTAAACGGAAAGCTGGTCCCAATCGATTATGTCATTCAAAACGGCGACAGAGTCGAGGTCATAACCAGTCAGAATTCCAAGGGACCCAGCCGCGACTGGCTCTCTATAGTAAAGAGCGCCCAGGCAAAGAACAAGATCAATCAGTGGTTTAAGAGTGAGTTTAAGGAAGAGAATATACAAAAAGGGCGGGAACTCCTTGAAAAATATGCCACCAGCCGCCGTTACAATATGGCAGAAATAAACAAGCCTGCCTATCAGGATATGGTGGCAAAGAAATACGGTTTTTCGTCATGGGAGGCCACTCTGGCATCCATCGGGCACGGCGCTATAAAGGAGAGCGCTGTGGCAAACAAGCTCCGGGAATATTACGAGAAGGATCACCCTGTGATACTGACCGATGAGGATGTGCTGGGGGATCTGCGGGATCGCGGGCAGCGCGACACCCATCATGACCACCCGAAGGGAAAGACCGGCATCATAGTAAAGGGACTTCACGATGTGGCGGTACATATATCAAAGTGCTGTTCACCCGTGCCGGGTGACGAGATAGTGGGTTATGTGACCAGGGGGCGCGGTGTCACCATTCACCGCACCGACTGTGTCAATATCATCAATATGGAGGAGCTGGAGAAGAACCGTCTCATCGATGCCGAGTGGGATATGAAGGAGATCTATACCCTCGACAGGCAGAAGTACATGGCAGAGCTTAGGATCTACGGAAACAACAGGACGGGGCTTCTCGTCGATATCACAAAGATATTTACGGAACGCGGGCTCGATATCAGATCTATCAACTGTACCGTCTCAAAAAACAGCGTGGCTACTCTCTCTGTGGCCTTTGATACCCATGGAAAGGACGAGGTGACATCCATCATTGAGAAGCTGCGCCAGATCGAGAGCGTGCTTGATGTGGAGAGAACCAGCGGTTAAGGAAATGAAGGTTAGACATTTTGTGGTGGGTCCTATTGCCACCAATTGTTATCTGGTTATAAATGAAAATACAAAGGAGCTCATCGTCATAGACCCCGGTGATGAAGCGCAGCGCCTGATAAAGTTTATAGATGACGGGGGTTACAAGCCTGTCGTCATCCTCTATACTCACGGTCATTTCGACCATGTGGAGGCGGGAGAGGAGCTGCATGAGAAATACGGTATTCCCCGCCTGATGGGGGAGGGGGATCGCTCTATTATTTCTGATCCGCGGTCAAACTGTTCATATTTGACGGGCAGGGAAAAGATTTATGAATATGACCGTGATCTCCACGATTCCGAGGAGATATCCTGCGCGGGATTTAATATCAAGGTAATAGCAACTCCTGGACACACAAAGGGCGGAGTCTGTTTTTATTTTTACGATGAGGGGGTTCTTTTTTCCGGAGACACCCTTTTTTGCGAGGGAGTGGGAAGGACTGATTTCGTCAGCGGTTCCATGTCGCAGATCGTCAGATCCATCAGGGAGAAGCTCTTCACCCTTCCCGATCTCACGGTGGTCTATCCCGGCCACGGCGAGCCAACAAAGATTGGCTGCGAGAAAGAGAACAATTACTATGTTGCGCTTTGAGATATCTGACGAATCTTTCGAATATGATGTCCGGACTTTAACGAATGAATTTTTTCCGGGTACAAAGGAAGCGCTGCCTGCGATTCTTCGAGTATCGCGCATTGCATCCGGTTTTGAGATCAGCCTTGGAGAGAAAAAACTTTCCGTGGATGCGGCTGACAAAAATGAATTAAAGATCGCTCTGTACGATTTTCTGGCTGAACACACAGGGCGTACACTCCCCTGGGGAGCACTGACCGGCGTCAGACCGGTAAAGCTCGCCAGAGAAAAGCGACTTGAGCGCTACCGTGTCTCCCCGGAAAAGATGGCGCTGGCAAAAAAAATAGCGAAAAAAGAAGATGACCTGATCGAAAAATGCAGCCTTAATCCGGAATCATACAGTGTTTATATAGGGATCCCTTTTTGCCCAAGCAGATGTCTTTACTGTTCTTTCACATCATTTCCCATTGACCGGGTAAAGGGACAGGTGGCGGGCTATCTGGATGCTTTGATTCAGGAGATCACGGCGGTGAGCTCTTATCTTCCACACAGACGCCCCACTACCATATATGTCGGAGGGGGAACGCCTACGGCGCTGTCAGCGCCGGAGCTTGAGAGACTGCTCTTTGCCATAGGGGATAATTTCGAGGTGGACTCTGTCAGGGAGTGCTGCGTGGAGTGCGGCAGGCCCGATTCCATAACAGAGGAAAAGCTTAAGATAATAAGAAACGCGGGTTTTGTGAACAGGATATCCGTAAACCCCCAGACCATGAACGGCAAAACTCTTGAGATCATCGGGAGGCGCCACACCGTAGAGGATGTGGTCGAAAAGTTTGGTCTCGCAAGGAGTCTCGGATTTTCAAATATCAATATGGATATCATTGCGGGGCTCCCGGGGGAAGGGATAAAGGAGATGGAGCAAACTCTTTCCATGATAAGGGAATTGTCTCCCGAGAGCCTTACGGTGCATTCCCTCGCCATCAAGCGGGCCGCAATGCTGAACCTGCATATATCGGAGTACGAGGAAACACTTGGGCATGATACGGCGCAGCAGCTGTCACTCGTTCCAAAGGCCGTAGATGACCTTGGAATGGAGCCTTATTATCTCTACCGTCAAAAGAATATGGCGGGGAATTTTGAGAATGTGGGTTACGCGAGAGTGGGCTGTGAGTGTCTCTACAATATCCTCATCATGGAGGAGGTTGAGTCCATATATGCCTTTGGAGCCGGCTCCTCAACGAAGCGTGTATTTGGGGACGGGCGGATCAAGCGGATCGAGGATCCGAAGGATATAAATCAGTATACTGAGAGGCTGACGGAATTGATCGGGAAGAAGGAGACTTTGATAAATGAATAGACCGTTTTGGAGGGAATCCATACGCAGGGGCTTTCCGATGTTTTTGGCGTTATCCGCCACGGCTCTTGTGGTTTTTATCGTCTGGAAATTTGACGATGTGAAAAAAATGATTGATATGCTTATTGGCATATTTTCACCCATCATCATCGGTGGCGTGCTGGCCTATATCCTGAAGACTCCGGTCAATTTTTTTGAGAAGATATTCAAGAAGGCGTTGTGGAAAAATTCCGATAAGACGGCGCCTGTACTGTCTGTGGCGGTAGTGCTGATCATGACGGTACTCCTGGTGGTAATGTTCCTTGTCCTCATCATTCCCGAACTGATAAACAGCGTGATGGTAATAGCTGCCGCTCTTCCCGGCAGTGTAAACAGTATCAGGTCCTTTGCGAAGAGTCTGGGGCAGTCAGATTTCATGTACGCTGATCTGATAAATCAGGGGTTGGAGTATGCGGAGAATGCCGTGCTTGGATGGGTCAACACCGATCTTTTGCCCATGCTCTATGGTTTGGCCGGCAATATCGCCATTTCCGCGGGAACTATCTTTACGGGGATGCTCAATGTTCTGATCGGTTTTTTTATTGCGTTATATCTGCTTTTTGGGCGGAAAAAATTCGCCATGGGGACTAAAAAACTCCTCTATGCGATACTAAAAAAGGACCGCGCGGACGCGATCCTTCATGAGATAAAATTCATAGATAAGACCTTTGTGGGTTATATCGGCGGAAAGCTGCTGGAAGCCGCTGTCATGGGGCTCATCACCTATGTATTCTGCGTGATAATGAAATTGACGCTGGGCTTCAAAAATGAGGTGCTCATAGCGATCATCATCGGGGTGACCAACATCATACCCTATTTTGGCGCCTACATCGGAGTGCTCATATCCGCGATCCTGATCTTTATCGATTCGCCAGTAAACTGTCTGATATTTATCGTTTTCTTCGTGATACTCCAGCAGATCGATGGTAATGTCATAGGACCGAAGCTCATGTCCGGAAGTGTGGGACTCGACGGCTTCTGGGTGTTATTTGCTATCGTGGTCTTCGGCGGTTTCTTCGGGATCGGCGGAATGGTGCTGGGGATCCCGGTATTTGCCGTATTTTATGAATTTTTCCGAAGATGGGTCAGAAAGCGTCTGAAGGCGAGGGGCTTTGACCCGTCAGATCTGTCAGTTACCAACGCCGCTTATAAGGGCGAAGAAGGCTCCGACAGCAGTAGTGATGAGACCCGCAAAGATAATGGATAACACGATGCCGACGGCTGTCCATATCAGGGAAGCTTTTGCCCAGTTGGATTTTGATTTCGGGGTATCCTTTGTGAATGCCCATATAAACAGCATGATCAGGTTGACGATGGGAATATAGGTTATAAAGATGGTGAGCATCCATTGTCCCAGCGTCTGGGGGTATTCGGGAACCATGGGGGCTGCTCCCTGCTGGTAGGGCTGCTGGTAAGGCTGCTGATATTGTTGTTGATACTGCTGCTGCTGATAAGGCTGCTGGTAGTTCTGCCGGGTGTTTTCACCCTGCGGGTTCTGGTTCTGGTAATTGTCCATTTTTAAATCCTCCTCGTAAATAATGCCGGTTTATTAACTGACTTACAGTAACTTTACTATATTATCAATTTATTTTCAATGGTTTGTTTCTATGCAATGATGCGAGGGTCAAAAGGTATTTTGCCCCCGACCATGATACGCAGCACGCACACGTTGTGTGCCAAAAATTAAATATTGCGCATATTGCCACAATATGCTACTATAGCATGGATTGTGTTTTGTGAAAGGAGATATGGGCAAATTATGAAACAGATCGAAAAGCTGATGGATTACAGAGAATCCGTCAGGGTAGTGGACGCAACCTTAAGGGACGGCGGGCTGGTGAACGATTTTTTCTTTACGGATGAGTTCGTGAAGGCTCTCTACGCCACCAACATCAAGGCAGGCGTGGATTATATGGAGTTCGGCTACCGCGCATCCAGGGAAATGTTCGATGTAAATGAATTCGGAAAATGGAAATTCTCCACTGATGATGATATCTACAGCATCGTCGGCGATAATGATACCGATCTGAAGATCGCGATCATGGCCGATGTGGGACGCTGTGACTACAAGGAGGACATACACAATGCCTCGGAGTCTCCTGTGGATCTCGTCCGCGTGGCGACCTATCTGCACCAGATCCCCTCGGCGATCCAGATGATTGAGGATGCGAAGAACAAGGGGTATGAGGTGAGCTGCAATATTATGGCCATTTCCACTGCACAGGAGATAGATATTAAAGCAGCTCTTGAGATGATCTGCAAGAGTCCGGTGGATGTGCTCTATATCGTGGACAGCTACGGAAGCATCTATCCTGAAGCTCTGGCGAGGCTTGTGACGGTCTACAGCGAGGCCGCCGACAAATACGGCAAAAAGCTGGGGATCCACGCTCACAATAATCAGGCACTCGCCTTTGCCAATACCATAGAGGCGGTGGGTGACGGAGTGGATTATCTGGATGCTACATACTTCGGGATGGGCCGCGGTGCAGGAAACTGCCAGATAGAGCCTCTTCTCGGACTGCTGCGCAATCCGAAGTACAGCGTTTACCCTACGTTGAAGTTTAATCAGGATTTCATGGTTCCCCTGAAGGACTCCGGCGTCGTATGGGGCTATGATCTGCAGTATCTAGTGACAGGTCTTTTGAATCAGCATCCCAGGACTGCCATAGAGTTTACAAAGAACAAGCGTACAGATTACGCAAAATACTACACAGACATGCTGGGCATGGATTAATAAACGGAGGTGACGAGAAATGAGTGACTTTTTGAACGATTCGGGAGTAGAGAATGTAGGAGGCGATCAGCCCCAAAACCCTGAACCTGCGGCAGAGGAGGTGGCAGCTCCCACCATTAGAGAGATAGAGCAGGGCGGTGCTGCTTCTTTTGGTCAGGCAGCAGGCAGCTCGCAGAACAATAACGGCTCGCAGTACAACAACGGCTCTCAGTACAACAACAATCAGCAGTATTACAACAATCAGCAGTACAACAACAATCCGCAGTACAACAACGGCTCTCAGTACAACAACAATCAGCAGTATTACAACGGTCAGCAGTACAACAACAATCCGCAGTACAACCAGTATTACGGACAGCAGCCCGTAAAGCCCTACAAAGGCGGATTTGCCATAGCATCCATGATCCTGGGCATTGCGTCTCTGGTATTGTTCTGCACCTGTATAAATATACCCTGTGCCATTTTGTCCATCATATTTGCCATCGTGCACTTTTCGAAAAAAACAAATTCGAACGGTATGGCCATCGCCGGTATTATCACATCCGTGATATCTACTGTGTGCTTCATCGTTATGATAGTATTGACTGTATCTTCAGGTGCGGGAAGTCTACTGGGCAGCTTCTACAATAACGCAAAAAACGGTTATTATGATGACCTCGGTGACTACAAAGATTTCTATGACGACTTCTACGATAACTTTTACGATGATTTTTATGATAATTTTTATAATGATTATTACCTGGAGCCTGATATGACATTTTTACCATTCACAGACGAATCACGCATTTGATGCGTATCATGGTCGGGGCAAAATACCTTTTGACCCCGACATCATTTGTATTAGGATGAAATGGGTATTTGAGAATCTGTGAGAGCAGGGGATGACATGAAATACGCAAAAGTAGATAAAGAACTGAAATTTGCAGACAGAGAGAAAACGATCGAAAGCTTTTGGAAAGAAAACGATATATTCAGGAAGAGCATGGAGCAGAGGAAGGAGGGACCTACCTACACCTTTTATGACGGTCCCCCCACTGCCAACGGCAAGCCTCACATCGGTCATGTCCTGACACGTGTCATAAAGGACATGATCCCCAGATACCGCACCATGAAGGGCTATTTTGTGCCTAGAAAGGCGGGCTGGGATACCCACGGGCTCCCCGTGGAGCTGGAGGTGGAAAAGGCACTGGGTCTGAACGGCAAGGATCAGATCGAGGAATACGGCATTGAGCCCTTTATCAGGCAGTGTAAGGAATCCGTCTGGAAGTACAAAGGTATGTGGGAGGATTTCTCCGGTACCGTCGGCTTCTGGGCTGATATGGACGATCCTTATGTTACCTATGAAGATAACTATATAGAGTCTGAATGGTGGGCTTTAAGGACAATTTGGGACAAGGGACTATTGTACAAGGGCTTCAAGATCGTGCCCTATTGCCCCCGCTGCGGGACACCGCTCTCCAGCGCCGAGGTTTCACAGGGTTACAAGACCGTAAAGGAACGCTCTGCCATAGCCCGTTTCAAGATAAAGGGTGAGGATGCCTATATACTGGCATGGACAACCACCCCCTGGACGCTGCCCTCGAATGTGGCTCTCTGCGTAAATCCGGAGGAGACTTATGTTAGAGTGAAGGCGGCAGACGGCTATACCTATATTCTGGCGCAGGCTCTCACGGACACGGTTCTGGGGTCATTGGCAGAAGAGGGAAAGAGCGCCTGCGAGGTTATAGAAACTTACAAGGGCACGGATCTGGAGAGGATGGAGTATGAGCCCCTCTTTGATTGCACCGGAAAGGAAGTGGAGCGCCTCGGAAAAAAGGCTCACTATGTGGTGTGTGATAGCTATGTCACCATGACAGACGGTACCGGTATCGTGCATATCGCCCCCGCCTTCGGTGAAGACGACGCCAATGTGGGCCGCAAATACGATCTGCCGCTGGTGCAGTTCGTAAACAGCAAGGGTGAGATGACAGAGGAGACCGGCTACGCCGGCGTCTTCGTGAAGAAGGCGGATCCGATGATATTGAAGGATTTGGAAGCGGCGGGAAAGCTTTTCTCTGCGCCAAAATTCGAGCATGAGTATCCCCACTGCTGGAGATGTGACACGCCGCTCATCTACTACGCGAGAGAGTCCTGGTACATTAAGGAGACAGCGGTAAAGGATCAGCTGATAAAGAACAACAACACTGTGAACTGGATCCCGGAATCCATCGGAAAAGGGCGCTTCGGCAACTGGCTGGAGAATATCCAGGACTGGGCTATATCCAGAAACCGTTACTGGGGTACGCCCCTCAATATCTGGGAATGTGAAGACTGCGGCGAGAGAGTCTGCGTGGGTTCGCGCGACGAGCTTTTCGGGCTCTCAGGCGATGAGAGCGCAAAGACTGTGGAGCTTCACCGCCCCTATATTGATGCAATAACGATCCCCTGTAAGAAGTGCGGCAATCCCATGAAGAGAGTGCCGGAGGTCATCGACTGCTGGTTCGATTCCGGCGCAATGCCCTTCGCGCAGCACCATTATCCCTTCGAGAACAAGGATATCTTTGAGCAGCAGTTCCCGGCCCAGTTCATTTCCGAGGCCGTGGATCAGACCAGAGGATGGTTCCACTCGCTGATGGCGGAGTCCACGCTGCTCTTTGACAAGTCGCCTTATGAGAATGTCATAGTACTTGGGCATGTTCAGGATGAGAACGGCCAGAAAATGAGCAAGAGCAAGGGCAATGCGGTGGATCCTTTCGATGCGCTGGAAACCTACGGAGCAGACGCGATCCGCTGGTATTTCTACATCAATTCCGCCCCATGGCTGCCCAACCGCTTCCACGGAAAGGCAGTGGTGGAGGGACAGCGCAAGTTCATGGGAACGCTGTGGAACACATACGCTTTCTTCGTGCTCTACGCTAATATTGACGATTTTGACGCCACGAAATACACCATTAACAAAGAGGATCTCCCGGTCATGGACAGATGGCTTCTGTCAAAGCTCAACACACTGATAAAAGAGGTTGACAGTGATCTGGAGAATTACAGGATCCCCGAGGCTGCCAGGGCATTGGACGACTTCGTGGACGATATGAGCAATTGGTACGTGCGGCGCAGCCGTGAGAGATTTTGGGCAAAGGGCATGGAGAGCGACAAGATAAACGCCTACATGACTCTCTACACTGCTTTGGTTACGGTGGCAAAATGCGCGGCTCCCATGATACCGTTTATGGCTGATGATATTTACAGGAATCTGGTGGTGAGCCTGGATAAGAATGCGCCTGAATCAGTGCATCTCTGCGATTTCCCGACGGCGGATGAGTCAATGACAGACCCTGAGCTTGAGCGCGCTATGGAGAGTGTCTTAAAGATAAAGACACTGGGCAGCGCGGCGAGAAATCAGGCAAGTATCAAGAACAGACAGCCTGTCGGCTCAATGTTCGTGCAGGCGCCCGAGGGGCTTTCCGGGTTTTATGTGAACATCCTCGCGGATGAGCTTAATGTCAAGAAAATCGAATTCAGCGATGATCTGTCAAGATATACGACCTACACCTTCAAGCCTCAGTTAAAGACTGTTGGCCCCAAATACGGCAAATTCCTGGGGCGGATAAAGGAGGCTCTGGGGAACCTCGATGGTACAGCTGCCATCGCAAAGCTCGATGCCGGAGAACCCTTGAGATTTCCGGAGATCTCCGATGAGATAGAACTCTACAGAGAGGATCTTTTGATCGACCTGGCGCAGGTGGAAGGCTATTCCGCAGCCAGCGACGGGAAATACACCGTGGTGATCGACACGATGCTGACTCCCGAACTCATTGACGAGGGCTTCGTAAGGGAGCTCATCAGCAAGCTTCAGACAATGAGAAAGGAAGCCGGCTTTGAGGTGATGGATCGCATTGAGATCGGTTACGCGGCAACACCTGTCATAACAGATATATTATCGCGCTTCGGAGAGGAGATAGCCCACGATGTCCTGGCCGATTCGATTCTGTCCGGAGTAGATGATTGTGGCTATGTCAAGGAGTGGGATATAAACAGGGAAAAGGTCAGCTTATCAGTGAAAAAGGTATGATCAAACAGCTTTAAGCTTATAAAGATATGAAAAACCGGATAATAAACCGGTATTATTGGAGGAGAAAGATATGAGCAAGCCATTCAACAAAGAGGATTTCATCAAGGTCGTGAAGGATAACATCCGCACACAGTTCCGCAAGCATCCCGACGAGGCCAGCAAGACCGAGCTTTACCAGGCAGTGGCGGCAGCGGTTGAGGATCAGGTTATAGACAGGTGGATCGCCACTCAGAAGGTGATGGATGACACAGATCCAAAGATGGTCTACTACATGTCCATGGAGTTTCTCGTTGGACGCGCTCTCGGCAACAACCTGATAAACCTCGGTGCTTACAAGGAGGTAGCTGAGGCTCTGGAAGAACTTGGGATTGACATAAATATCATTGAGGATCAGGAGAGAGATCCTGCCCTTGGAAACGGAGGATTGGGAAGGCTCGCGGCCTGCTTTATGGAATCCCTCTCAACATTGGGATATCCTGCGTACGGATGCGGTATCAGATACCGTTACGGAATGTTTCGCCAGAAGATCGAGAACGGATTTCAGGTGGAGCGTCCGGACAACTGGCTCAAGGATGGCTATCCCTTCGAGCTGCGTCGCCCCGAGCATGCTGTAGAGGTGCGTTTCGGCGGCTATGTGGCAACTGAGACAGACCAGACCGGCAGACAGATATTCGTTCACAAGGACTACCGCGCAGTCCGTGCGGTGCCATATGATATGCCTATCGTCGGCTACAAGAATAATGTGGTAAACACATTGATGATATGGGATGCGGAGGCTATTGAGTGCTTCGAGCTGGAGAGCTTCGACAAGGGAGATTACCGCAAGGCTGTGGAGCAGGAGAACCTGGCGAGAAACCTGGTAGATGTCCTCTACCCGAAGGATGACCATGTACAGGGCAAGGAGCTGAGGCTGAAGCAGCAGTACTTCTTCGTATCTGCATCTCTTCAGCGCGCCATCGCGAAATACATGAAGAATCACAGCGATATCAAGCGCCTGTATGAAAAGGTTGCGATACAGATGAATGATACGCACCCGACAGTTGTGGTGGCAGAGCTTATGAGGATACTGTTGGATGAATATCATCTGGAGTGGAACACCGCGTGGGATATCACCACAAAGACCTGTGCCTACACGAATCATACCATTATGGCTGAGGCTCTGGAAAAATGGCCCATCGAGATATTCTCACGTCTGCTCCCCAGGGTTTATCAGATCGTGGAGGAGATCAACCGCAGGTTTATCCTTCAGATACAGGCTTCCTTCCCGAATAATTCTGACAAGATCAGAACCATGGCCATAGTTTACGACGGGCAGATCCGCATGGCAAATCTTGCCATCGCGGCAGGCTTCTCCGTGAACGGCGTGGCTGCTCTCCATACAGAGATATTAAAGACAAAGGTATTAAAGGATTTCTATGAGCTCTTCCCGCAGAAGTTCAACAACAAGACAAACGGTATCACACAGCGTCGCTTCCTGCTCCACGCGAATCCGCTGCTCTCAGACTGGATCACATCAAAGATCGGAGACGACTGGATCACCAACCTCTCTCATCTGGAGAAGCTGGCTATCTATGCGGATGACGAGAGGTGCCGTCAGGAGTTTATGAATATCAAATACCAGAACAAGGTTCGTCTGGCCAAATATATTGAGGAGCATAACGGCATCGTTCTGAATCCCAGAGCTATATTTGACTGCCAGACCAAGAGACTCCACGAGTACAAGAGACAGCTTTTGAATATCCTTCATGTGATGTATCTCTACAACAAGCTCAAGGAGAATCCCTCTCTTGATATGCAGCCGCAGGTATTCATTTTCGGCGCAAAGGCGGCAGCGGGCTACCGCATCGCAAAGCTCACCATCAAGCTTATCAACAGTGTGGCTGAGGTGATAAACAACGATTCTTCGATAAACGGGAAAATAAAAGTCGTATTCATTGAGGATTACTGCGTTTCAAACGCGGAGATCATCACGGCCGGCGCGGATGTCAGCGAGCAGATCTCCACAGCTTCCAAGGAGGCTTCCGGAACCGGAAACATGAAGTATATGTTGAACGGAGCCATCACCATCGGAACGATGGACGGCGCGAATGTGGAAATGGCCGAGGAGGTCGGAGAGGACAATATCATCATATTTGGTATGACTTCGGATCAGGTTATCGAGCATGAGAGAAATAATGACTACAATCCAATGGATATATTCAACTCGGATCCTGAGATCAGACAGGTGCTGATGCAGCTGATAAACGGCTTCTATACACCCTACGATCCCGAGCTCTTCCGCGATATCTACAACTCGCTGCTGAACACCGAGTCTACCTCAAAGGCAGACATGTATTTCACTCTCGCCGATTTCAGGAGCTATGTTCAGGCTCATGAAAGGGTGTTAAAGCTCTATGAGAACGAGAGCGAGTGGGCAAGAAAGGCCATATTAAATGTGGCGCATGCCGGAAAATTCTCATCAGACCGTACGATACAGCAGTATGTGGATGAGATCTGGCATCTTGACAGGATGAAGGTTGAGGTTTAGTCAGCAGACAGTGGGATGTACTCATGGGCGAGGTCGAGGAGTTCATACGGGACAATCTGACAGTTCGCACGATTCTTATAAGTGATGAGCTGGAGGCCGAATATGCAGCCGATGTCATGAGGATATGGGCTGATGGTGATGACTGCGGCCTGAATGTTCAGGTGATAATGAGCCTTACCGGTATATATCTCCCGGACTGTGTTCTCATATCCTCGGACGAGGAGCTTCTCGTCGCGGCAAAGAACAGGAGTATGGCGACTATCGGCGTGACGCTTCCCGGAAGGGAGGAGGACGGGCTCACCTGTGACATCCTCTCCATCGGTATGGAGGGGGTTGATATAGAGTTTATTGACCGTATCGTAAAGAGGAACGAGGGGGTACCCTGGAATGTGCTGATCACTGAGCGAACCATACTCCGGGAGATATCTCTTGACGATCTGGGCCGTATCTTTGAGATCTATGACGCCCCGGGCATCACGGATTATATGGAAAACCTCTTCGACAGAGAAGAAGAGGAGGAATACATAAGAAAGTACATAGATACCATATACAGGTTCTACGGCTATGGAATGTGGGTGGTCTGCGACAAGGATACTCACGAGATAATCGGGAGGGCAGGCTTTTCCCATGGCGCGGGCGACTCTGACGCGTCTCTGGAGCTGGGCTATATCATAGCGAAGGAGATGCAGATGCAGGGCATCGCCAGTGAGGTGATCGCGGCTCTCATCGACTACGCCAGGCAAAACCTTTACGATTTCGCCACCCTGAGCTGTTTCATACACCCTGACAATGTTATCTCCATCCACCTGGCGGAGAAATTCGACTTTGTGCTGATGGGAGCGGTGGAGGTTAAGGGGCACGAGGTATTACACTATCAATTGGAATTATAGGAGTTATTGTGATGAGTGATCTGAATGTAGTTTGTCTGGACATGGAGGGAGTAGTAGTCCCGGAGATATGGATAGCGTTTTCGGAAGCCGCAGGCATACCGGAGCTGAGACGCACCACCCGGGATGAGCCCGATTACGGCAAGCTGATGAGATTTCGGATAGACATACTGCATGAGCATCATTTAGGTCTGAAGGAGATCACTGACACCATCGCCGATATCGACCCATTCCCGGGAGCCGGGGAATTTCTGGATGAGCTGAGGAGCATCACACAGGTCATCATTTTGAGCGACACTTTTACGCAGTTTGCCATGCCGCTGATGAAAAAGCTGGGCTATCCCACTCTTTTCTGCAATACCCTCGAGGTGGGGCAGGATGGAACCATCACGGGCTTTCGGATGCGCTGTGAAAAAAGCAAGCTTACTACCGTGAAAGCTCTGCAGTCCGCGGGTTTTGAGACGATAGCTGCCGGCGATTCACACAATGATCTGGCGATGATAGAGGCCTCAAAAGCAGGCTTTCTCTTCAGGTCGACGGATGCGATAAAGGCAGATCACCCTGAGCTCCCCGCCTTTGAGGAGTACGGAGAGCTCCTTGATGCAATAAAAAAAGCGCTGTGAGACAGCCATAAATTTGTATATATTTATATTGAAATCAGGATTTTTTTATGTTATAAATTTACTTTAGCGAAAAAGGGGTACACTGTTTGACAGGTATTATCAGAGGAGGACGAAATGAAGCACATCAAGACTTTAGCTGTAAGAAAGCTTTCGGACACAGTAAAGAAGGGCGGATGCGGCGAGTGCCAGACATCATGCCAGTCAGCATGCAAGACCAGCTGCACAGTAGGCAATCAGACCTGTGAGCAGAGCAAGTGATCTGTCTGTACTTAGGATATAGCGGGTGTATGACCCGCTTGTTTTTCGTGCGCTTTACATAAAAATGGTACATACATACAGACAGGGCGAACTAAATATAGTATTGGATGTAGACAGCGGCTCGATACATATCGTGGACGATATGACGCGTGAGTTGATCGATGCGTGGGAGGGCAGCAGCCCAAAAGCTCTCGTCGCTTCTCTCTCGGACAGATATGATGCCCCGGAGTTGGAAGAAGCCATAGATGAGATAAGAGAGCTTATTGACGCCGGAGAACTTTTCACCGGCGATGAATATCGCGACAGAGTCATTGATTACAAGAAGCGTCCCACCGTGGTAAAGGCGTTGTGCCTGCACATAGCACACGACTGTAATCTCTCCTGCCGTTACTGCTTTGCTGAGGAGGGCAGGTATCACGACGCGGAGCACAAGGGATTGATGAGCTTTGAGGTGGGAAAGAGAGCGCTGGATTTCCTTATAGAGAATTCCGGCACGAGAACTAATCTCGAGGTGGATTTTTTTGGTGGAGAACCCACACTTAATTTCGATGTAGTTCGACGGCTGGTTGAGTACGGCAGGAGCCGTGAGGAGGAATGCAAAAAGAAATTCCGCTTTACCCTTACCACAAATGGAGTGGCTTTTACCGGGGATATGCTTGATTTCGTGAACAGTGAGATGTCAAATGTGGTGCTTTCCATTGACGGAAGGCGGGAGGTAAACGACCGCATGAGAGCATTTCCAGGAGGCAGGGGATCGAGTTATGACGTGATAGTACCGCGCTTCAGGCATATCGCAAAGTCCAGAAACCAGAAGAACTACTACGTTCGCGGCACCTACACACATTTCAACACGGACTTTTCGGAGGATGTGAAGCATCTTCACGAGTTGGGCTTTGAGCAGATATCCGTCGAGCCGGTGGTGGCTCCCGCTAGTGAGGAGTACGCGCTGACAGCAGACGATGT
>CALFUE010000069.1 GCA_937916345.1 uncultured bacterium | reverse complement strand
AAAGCCGGTCTATTTCTATAAGAAGGATCTGAGGCACAATGACTACAGACACATTATGGCGACCGCTGCGATCCCGGGTTTCTGCAAGGCTGTGGAGATTGATGGAAAGTATTATTACGACGGAGGCATCTCGGACAATATACCCTTGAGGCATGCTTACAAGGACGGCTGTGACAAGGTGCTGGTGATCCTCTCAAAGGAGCGGGGGTATGTGCCTCAGCCGGAGAAGCACAAGAGCCTGTACACCGTGACCTGTTCGAAGTACCCGAAGGTGATAGAGAGGCTGAATGAGCGGCATATCATGGTTTCGGAGCGCCTGCGCTATGTGAAAAAGATGGAGGCACAGGGAAAGGCGTTTGTAGCGGCACCTATTAACCCGCCGCCGATGAGCACTTACGCAAAGGATTCGGAGCTGGAGTGGGAGCTCTACAATATGGGTGTCAGGCATTTTGAGGAGCGAAGAGGAGCTATCAGGAATTTTTTGGAAATGTGAGGTATGTCATGATAGAAGAAGGAATAAAGGGAGAAGCGAAGGTTTCGGTCGGTGAGGATAACACAGCGCAGGCTATGTGCAGCGGAGGGCTTCCGGTGTTTGCGACGCCTGCGATGTCGGCTTTGATGGAAAAGGCGTGTTTTGATTCGGTGGAGCCGCTGATGGAGAATGGGAAGTCTACGGTGGGCACTTATATAGAGGTGCATCATGTGTCCGCTACGCCAAAGGGAAAGGAAGTTACGGCGGAATCCATTCTGACTGCGGTGGATGGGCGCAGGCTTAAGTTTACGGTAAAGGCGTATGATGACGGAGGTATCATCGGAGATGCCGTTCACGAGCGAGTGATAATAGATGTGGAGAAATTCCTGACAAAAGCGCAGTCGAAGCGGACTTGAAGTAATGATATTTAAAAACACCCCTTGACAAATGTATTAAGGGGTGTTATTTTATATCCATAAGGTGTTAGCACTCCAAACGAACGAGTGCTAACAACTTCGGAAAGGCAGGTAAAATGGAAGAACTGTCAGAGAGAAAAACTAAAATACTCAACGCTCTGATAAAAAACTACCTGGACACCGGAGAGCCGGTGGGCTCTAGAACCATCTCGAAGTACACTGACTTGAATCTGAGCAGTGCCACCATCAGAAACGAGATGAGCGATCTGGAGGAGTTGGGCTACATTGAGTCTCCCCACACCTCGGCAGGGCGTATACCCACCGACAAAGGCTACCGCTTCTATGTGGACAATCTCATGGCACAGAAAGACCGGGAGGTTGCTGACATGAAGGAGTTCGTCATAGAGCACACGGAAAAGATGGAGAATGTATTAAAGCAGGTGGTAAGGCTTCTGGCGAACAATACAAATTACGCCACGATGATCACTGCCCCTTCGGTCTCCAGAAATAAGCTGAAATTCCTGCAGCTCTCGGTGGTGGATGATAACCACCTGCTGGCGGTCATTGTGCTGGATGGAAATGTCATCAAGAATCGAATGATAGACATAGACGAAAGGCCTGACGACGAGACGGTGCTTAAGCTCAATCTGCTGATGAATACGGCATTGAACGGGCTGGCGCTGGATCAGATAAATCTGGGCGCAATAGCGAGACTCAAGGAGCAGGCAGGAGATCACGCAGCTACGGTTGGACGGGTAGTGGACGCTATCGCCGAAGCCATCAGTGAGGACGAGGATCTTGAGATTTACACATCAGGGGCCACAAACATATTTAAGTATCCGGAACTCTCGGATACGCAGATGGCATCCCGCCTCATATCTACATTTGAGGACAAGACGGAACTGGCGAATTTCGTGACGGAGGATGACGGGCAGGAAATTCAGGTTTACATAGGAGATGAGACGAATGTCTCCACCATGAAGGACTGCTCGGTACTGACCACCAGCTATGATCTGGGGGACGGAATGAAGGGAACCATAGGTATCATCGGCCCGAAGAGAATGGATTACGAGAATGCCTACGATAATCTGAAGACCCTCAGGTCTCAGTTGGACGGTATATTCAAGAAAAAAGAAAGGGATGGGAGTTAGCTATGGCTGAGGAAAAAAAGGACGACGTTATTGAGGAAGCAACAGGAGAAGGGGAGAATGATGAAACTGTTGAAGAAAGCACTGAACAGAAGGAATCTGAGGAAGCTGAAAAGACCGGCGAAGAGGGCACGGAGGATGCTGCAGAGGGCAGTGAAGAAGCTGCTGAAAAGAAGTCTTTTTTCAGGAAAGATAAAAAGGAAAAAAAGGACAAGAAAGACCAGCTCATTGAGGAGATGAACGACAGGATAAAAAGACAGCTCGCCGAATTCGAGAATTTCAGAAACCGCTCAGACCGTGAGAAATCCGCGATGTTTGAGACCGGAGAAAGGGCGGTTCTGGAAAAGATACTTCCTGTGGTGGACAATTTCGAGAGAGGCCTCGAGGGAGTTGATCCCGATACGGAGGATCCCTTCGCAAAGGGCATGATGCAGGTTTACAAGCAGTTTGCCACAACTCTCGAGGGAATGGGAGTGACGCCCATCGAAGCCCTGGGAGAGGAGTTTGACCCGAATCTTCATAACGCGGTGATGCAGGAGGAGTCCGATGAATATGAGTCGGGACATGTCTGCAAGGAGCTGCAGAAGGGCTACAAATACAAGAATGCCGTGCTGAGACATTCGATGGTAGCGGTGGTACCCTAGCGCCGGGAGCGGAGTTGAACTTATGCAATGTCCGGGGATGAGGGGATCGCTGAACTGATTTGGCAACAAAAAGTGTGTATATAATTCAGGTAAAAAAATTTCAGGAGGATAAAAAAATGGGAAAGATCATAGGAATCGACTTAGGAACAACAAACAGCTGCGTGGCAGTTATGGAAGGTGGAAAACCTACAGTTATCGCAAACGCTGAGGGCGCGCGTACAACACCCTCCATCGTGGCATTCACAAACAATGGTGAGCGTCTTATAGGCGATCCCGCAAAGCGTCAGGCAGTTACCAACGCTGACAAGACCATCAGTTCTATAAAGAGACACATGGGTACCGATTACAAGAAGCAGATCGACGACAAGAGCTATTCTCCTCAGCAGATCTCGGCGATGATCCTTCAAAAGCTGAAGGCAGACGCAGAGAGCTATATCGGTGAGACCGTATCAGAGGCTGTTATCACGGTTCCCGCATACTTCAATGACTCACAGCGTCAGGCTACAAAGGACGCAGGAAAGATCGCGGGTCTCGATGTAAAGCGTATCATAAACGAGCCCACTGCGGCAGCTCTCGCTTATGGTCTTGACAATGAGAAAGAACAGAAGATCATGGTTTATGACCTGGGCGGCGGTACGTTTGATGTATCTATCATAGAGATAGGTGACGGTGTAATCGAGGTTCTGGCCACAAACGGCGATACACACCTGGGCGGCGACGATTTCGATAACCGTATCACAAACTGGATGATCGATGAGTTCAAGAAGGAGCAGGGCATCGACCTCGGAAACGACAAGATGGCTCTCCAGAGATTGAAGGAGGCTGCCGAGAAGGCAAAGAAGGAGCTCTCAAGCTCAACTACCACAAATATCAATCTGCCATTCATCACTGCTGATGCCACAGGTCCCAAGCATCTGGATATGAACCTCAGCAGAGCAAAGTTTGACGAGCTCACCAGAGACCTGGTTGAAAAGACCACCATACCTGTACAGAACGCAATGAATGACGCCGGAGTTACCGCGAATGACCTGGGACAGGTGCTTTTGGTAGGCGGTTCTACGAGAATCCCCGCAGTTCAGGACAAGGTAAAGCAGCTAACAGGCAAGGAGCCGTCTAAGTCGCTGAATCCCGACGAGTGCGTGGCTATCGGAGCATCAGTACAGGGTGGAAAGCTGGCAGGAGACGCAGGCGCAGGCGAGATCCTTCTTCTGGATGTAACTCCCCTCTCACTCTCGATCGAGACAATGGGCGGCGTGGCAACCAGACTTATCGAGAGAAATACCACCATTCCTACAAAGAAGAGTCAGATATTCTCTACGGCGGCAGATAATCAGACAGCCGTTGATATAAATGTGGTACAGGGCGAGCGTCAGTTCGCTAAGGATAACAAGTCCTTAGGTCAGTTCAGACTTGACGGTATACCTCCCGCAAGGAGAGGAATGCCTCAGATCGAGGTTACCTTCGATATCGATGCAAACGGTATCGTAAACGTTTCAGCAAAGGATCTGGGAACCGGCAAAGAGCAGCACATCACCATCACAGCCGGATCGAATATGTCTGACGAAGATATCGACAAGGCTATAAAGGAAGCGGCAGAGTATGAGGCTCAGGACAAGAAGCGCAAGGAAGCCATCGACGCTAAGAATGACGCTGAGAGCTTCGTTTCCCAGACAAAGGATGCTCTCGGACAGGTAGGTGACAAGATATCTGCTGATGAGAAGCAGAAGGTCGAGGACGAGATATCAAAGGTGGAGAGTTTCCTGAATACACATGAGGAGCCTGCGAACTATACAGATGCAGATACCGCAGAGTTGAAGAGCATGACGGAGAACCTGATGCAGTCAGCCCAGGGCGTATTTACAAAGATGTACGAGGGTATGCAGGGCGCAGCAGGCGCAGGACCCGCGCCGGATATGGGTGCCGCAGGTTCTGATATGGGAGCAGGTGCTGCCGGCGGAGCGGATGACAATGTGGTAGATGCCGATTTTAAGGAAGTATAAAATGGCTGATAAAAGAGATTACTATGAGGTCCTCGGAGTCGAAAAAAACGCCTCCGAGGCCGATTTAAAAAAAGCATACAGACAGCTTGCAAAAAAATACCATCCTGACACAAATCCGGGAGATAAGGAAGCGGAGGCTAAATTCAAAGAGGCCTCCGAAGCTTATGCGGTGCTGTCGGATCCTGAAAAGCGCAGCCAGTACGATCAGTTCGGTCATGCGGCCTTTGAAGGCGGCGGTGCAGGCGGTTTCGATTTCTCCAATATGGATATGGGTGACATATTCGGATCCTTTGGAGATATTTTCGGAGATCTCTTCGGCGGAGGCTTTGGCGGCAGATCCGGCGGGGGCGGCCCTCAGAAGGGCGCTTCTGTCAGGACTTCCGTCCGCATCAGCTTTGATGAGGCGATGAAGGGCTGCAAGAAAGAGATAGAGATGCCTATAAAGGAGACCTGTAATACCTGTCACGGCAGCGGGGCAAAGCCCGGCAGCAATCCCGAGACCTGTACGAAGTGCGGCGGCAAGGGACAGGTGGTCTACAGCCAGCAGTCCTTCTTCGGTACGGTGCGCAATGTGCAGACCTGTCCGGACTGCGGTGGCACTGGAAAAATGATCCGGGAGAAATGCCTGGACTGTCGCGGGACGGGCTATATCGCGAGCAGAAAGAAGATCCAGGTCTCAATTCCTCCGGGAATTGACAACGGGCAGAGTGTCCGTATCCGTGAGAAGGGGGAACCGGGGGTCAACGGCGGGCCGCGGGGAGATCTCCTGGTTGAGGTGATCGTCTCTGAGCACCCGATTTTTCAGCGTGACGGCTACAATATCTATTCTGCGGTGCCAATGTCCTTTGCGGTGGCGACACTGGGCGGCACAGTGGTCATTGACACGGTGGACGGCAAGGAGACTTGTGAGGTCAAGGCAGGGACGCCCACCGATACGCGCGTGCGGCTGCGCGGCAAGGGCGTACCGAGCTTGCGGGACAAAAATGTTCGAGGAGATCATTATGTGACGCTGATCGTTCAGGTGCCTGAGAAGCTTTCCAGGGAGGCGAAGGATGTCCTGCGGCAGTTCGACGAGTTGACCGGTGGCTCGCTTGCTGTTGCACCGGAGTCTGCAGATGCAGGAAAGACAGCGGATGGCAGCGGAGGAAAGAAGAAAAAGAAGTTTTTTGAGAAATAGCGTGGAGTGTCCGGCGGTTTGCATTTTTGACATCCCGTTAGGAGAAGCGTATAATGTGGCAATGTTTTTTAACAGGCAGGGACGGATGATGCCGCTCTTGTTGCAGGGTTCGTGCAATCAATCTGAGGATATGAGGGGGAGCGTTTGTGATGGAAGAGAAGAAGAATATTCTGACCTACGAGGGACTCCGAAAGTACGAGGAGGAGCTTGAGCAGCTAAAGGTCATCAGACGCCAGGAGGTCGCCGAAAAAATCAAGGAGGCGCGTGCGCAGGGCGATTTGTCCGAAAATGCCGAATATGACGCTGCCAAGGATGAGCAGCGCGACATCGAGGCGCGCATTGAGGAGCTGGAAAAGATATTGAAAAATGCCGAGGTCGTCGTCGAGGACGAAGTGGACCTGGATACGATCAATATCGGCTGCCGGGTACGCGTTCTTGATATTACCGAGGATGAGGAACTGGAATATAAGATCGTTGGCTCCACGGAGGCAAACAGCCTGCAGGGAAAGATTTCAAATGAGTCGCCGGTGGGGAAGGCGTTGATCGGTGCGAAGAAGGGAGAGACCATTTCCGTCGAGCTGCCAGCCGGTGTGTTCAAATATAAGGTGCTCGGCATTGAGCGCTCGAACGGATGAGGA
>CALFUE010000068.1 GCA_937916345.1 uncultured bacterium | reverse complement strand
TTACCAGCCATACACAAGACTGTATGAGACAATGCTTAGGATGTTCTTGAAATAACATATGAGATTTAAGAAAATAGGTTTTATCGGTATGGGCCTGATCGGAGGCTCAATCGCAAAGAAGCTTAAAAAAGAAAATATTGATATCAGCTTATTCCTTCTTTCCAGAAGCGAGAGAACGCTGAAATGTGCTTATGACTCCGGCTTGACAGATAATTCCTCGAATATGACTCTCGAGGAGATCGCGAAATGTGATCTTGTAATTCTCTGTGCTCCCGTCAGAAGTAATCTGGACTATATGAGAAAGCTTCGGGGTATTCTGGGTGAGAACACCCTCGTGACGGATGTGGGCAGCACGAAATCAGACATTCACGCTGTAGCGAGAGAGCTTTTGATGGAAGATCACTTTATCGGAGGCCACCCCATGGCGGGGACAGAAAAGATCGGCATAGACTATTCCGATCCGGAGCTGTTTTTCGGGGCGAATTATGTGCTGACTCCCACGGAAAGTTCTAAGGAGGTGGATCTGGAAGATCTGACCGGGTTTGTGAGGATACTGGGGGCGAAGCCCCTTGTGATCGATTATCGAAGGCATGATGAGGCCGCTTCGGCCATCAGCCATCTGCCTCATATGTTATCTTACGCACTGACTGATCTGGTTAGAGAGATGGATAATGACGGCCTGATGAAAAAGATGGCAGCAGGGGGGTTTCGTGACATGACGAGGGTAGCTTCCTCGAGTCCTCAGATGTGGAGTAATATCTGTATATCAAACGGAGAGATCATATCTGAACAGATAGATGAATTTATTGACAGATTAAAGATGTTGCAGATATATATAGACAAAGGTGATAGTGCGGCTATTGAAGAAATTTTCACCCGGGCCAGGGATTATAAAGAGAAAAATTGAAAGGCGGTATAGCAGATGGAAAAAATAGAGATGAAAACTCCGTTGGTTGAGATGGACGGAGACGAGATGACGCGGATCCTGTGGCAGATTATAAAGGATGAGCTGATTCTGCCGTTCGTGGATCTGAAGAGTGATTATTACGATTTGGGATTAAAGCACAGGGATGAGACAAATGATCAGGTGACGGTCGATTCCGCAGAGGCCGCAAAAAAATACGGAGTCGCGGTAAAGTGCGCCACCATAACGCCGAACGCAGCCAGGGTAAAGGAGTATGACCTGAAGGAGATGTACAAGAGCCCCAACGGTACCATCAGGGCAATACTTGACGGAACGGTATTTCGTACTCCCATAAAGGTGAAGGGCATAGAGCCTAATGTAAAAACCTGGATTAAACCCATCACCATCGCGCGTCATGCCTATGGCGATATCTACAAGGCTGTAGAGATAAAGGTTGACGGACCTGGTGTGGCAAAGCTGGTATTTGAGGGCGCAGACGGAAAAGTTGAGAGCGTCGACATCCATAAATTCGATGGACCGGGTGTATTGATGGGACAGCACAATACCGACAAGTCTATTTCTTCTTTTGCAAGAAGCTGCTTTAATTACGCACTGGATATCAAGCAGGATCTCTGGTTCGCCTCAAAGGATACTATTTCAAAAAAATACGACCACAGATTCAAGGACATCTTTCAGGAGATATTTGACAATGAGTACAGGGAAAAATTTGAGGCCGAAGGGATCACTTACTTTTATACATTGATAGATGACGCCGTGGCGAGAGTGATGAAATCGGAGGGCGGATTTATCTGGGCCTGCAAGAATTATGACGGCGATGTGATGAGTGATATGATATCAAGCGCCTGCGGCTCCCTTGCAATGATGACATCCGTCCTGGTATCGCCCGAGGGTGTCTACGAGTATGAGGCGGCTCACGGTACTGTCCAGAGACATTATTATAAATACTTAAATGGTGAGACCACCTCGACCAATTCGGTGGCTACCATATTTGCGTGGAGCGGAGCCTTGAGAAAGCGCGGAGAGCTGGATAATATCGAAGCGCTCGTCAGTTTTGCGGATGCGCTGGAGCGCGCTACCATAGATACCATTGAGTCGGGAAAGATGACAGGAGATCTGGCGCTTATCAGCACACTGCCGAACATCGAGAAGCTTGATTCAAAGGGCTTTATTCTGGCGGTGAGAGAAAATCTGGAAAAGCTTTTGGGCGGTAACTGATATGATACTTGATATACAGAATGTGTCAAAATATTATGACGGAAACTGTATAATTAAAAAATGTGATTTTCATATTGAGGAGGGTGAGAAGGCTGCTATAGTCGGCGCCAACGGAGCCGGAAAGACTACTCTCATCAAGATGATCACCGGGGAGGAGGATCACGGCGGAGTCATAACTATCTCCCGCGACAAAAAAATAGGATATCTGGCGCAGTATCAGGACGATGAGAAAGATTCAACCCTGTATGAGACCGTGCTTAAAGGAAAGCAGCTCCTGATAGATATGGAGGAGGAGCTTTCCGATATGGAGAGATCAATGGGCGAGAAGGCAGGTGGGGAGTTGGAGACTCTAATGGATTCCTATCATTCCAAGAACGATCTCTTTAAGGCTATGGGTGGTGAGTATTATCGAGGGGTTGTGAGATCCGTCATAATCGGTCTCGGTTTTGATGAAGCGGATTTTGACAGAAAGCTGGAACACTTTTCCGGAGGTCAGAAGACCAGGATCGCCATGGCCAGACTCCTTGCATCCGAGCCGGATATTCTCCTTTTGGATGAGCCCACAAATCATCTGGATGTGGCTTCCGTCAGTTTTCTTGAGAGTTTCCTGAGAGACTACAGGGGGGCAGTGATACTCGTCAGTCACGATAGATTTTTTTTGGATCAGGTTGTGACAAAGGTCATCGAGATAGAGAATCGCGAATCTCATGTCTATAATGGAAATTACAGCGTCTACAGCGAAAAAAAGAAGAAGGACAGAGAGGTCAGGCTGAAGGCCTACCTGAATAATAAGGCTGAGATCGAGCGCCAGGAGGCTGTCATAGCAAAGCTGAAGAGCTTTAACAGGGAAAAATCCATCAAGCGCGCCGAGAGCAGGGAAAAGCTCCTTGGAAAGATGGAGAGACTGGAGGCTCCGGAGAGCGAGAGCATGGGCTTTAGACTCACCCTGACACCTAATGTCGAGAGCGGAGAGGATGTCTTAAGTGTCGAGGGCTTATCAAAGAGCTACGGAGGAAACAGGCTTTTCTCAGATCTCGACATCGAGATCAAAAAGGGAGAGCGGGTGGCTTTGATCGGAGATAATGGCACGGGAAAGACCACCATATTAAAGATCATTAACCATCTTGTCCCTGCGGATAACGGCAGGGTGAGACTTGGGGCAAATGTTCACATAGGCTACTACGACCAGGAACAGCAGCAGTTTGACGAGGAGAATACACTCTTTGACGAGATATCGGACGCCT
Source organism: uncultured bacterium (assembly GCA_937916345.1). GTDB lineage: Bacteria > Bacillota > Clostridia > Lachnospirales > Lachnospiraceae > RGIG6904. The sequence continues at coordinate 6,380 of CALFUE010000068.1, read as the reverse complement.
GGCCCGACATGGACAACACAAGGATCAGAAATCATCTGGCCGCATTTCTTTTTACGGGAGACGATGTCTTTAAGCAGGTAAAGGTCTTAAGCGGAGGCGAGAGGGGCAGGCTCTCTCTGGCCAGGCTGATGCTTTCGGAGGCGAATTTTCTCATCCTGGATGAGCCCACAAACCATCTGGATATACTTTCCGCCGAGATATTGGAGAATGCCTTGGTAAATTACGCTGGAACGGTTTTTTTTGTGAGCCACGACAGATTTTTTATAAACAGATGTGCCACCAGGATATTGGAGCTGGAGGGAGGAAAATTAAAAATTTATCCGGGAAATTATGATTATTACCTGGAAAAGAAAAAGACATCTCTTCCCGAAAACGCGGAGATAAAAGGAACTCCCGTAAAGGAGGGAAAGAGCGCGTGGGAGGAGAACAAGCGGATCGCGGCGGAAAACCGAAAAAGGGAGAAACACCTCGCTGAGGTGGAGAGCGAGATCGAGGAGCTCGAGGACAAAAAGACAAAGCTTGGCGAAGAATTCGTAAGAGAAGATGTGGCCTCTAATTCCGTCAGGCTTCAGGAGGTCTGTGGGCAGATTTCCGATATTGACGAGAGACTGCAGATTTTGTATGATGAGTGGGAAGCACTTTCGTAATTGACATAGGATTTATATACCGGAGGACATTTATGGGGGAAGAAGCCGATCACAGAGCAGATTTTGAAGGGGCGGTACTTTTGGTGAATGTTCCGACCCTTGTGCTTGACCAGAAATGGCACAGGCTTTTTGCATTGAGCGGGAAACCGCAGGAGATAGTGGATATCGAGGCGGAGCTGAACGACCTTCTCCTTACTCAGGGAAAGGCCAATGAGCGTATCAGAGAACTGAAAAAAAAGAAGCAGAAGATCATGAGCTCCGTCATGGTGAATATGGACGGCGCCGAGGATGGGAATGCTTCAAGGACTGCCAGACTCGATGAGGATAAGATGGAGATCGAATCCATTAATACCGAGTTGTCGGAGCTGGAGGATGAGCTATTAGAGCTTCCGGGAAAGATCAGGCATACTAATAATCAGCTCATGGTCGAGACCATGAATTTCTGTTATCATAAGATGCGGACCAACACCGAAGAGGCAAAGGAGATAGGTGAGTGGATCTCAAATATCCGCATTGAACTCAAAAAAAATATTATACGAAAACAAAACCGCGACATAAATAACCGTCAGATGTACAATTATATGCATGATATATTCGGACCATCGATCATGGATATATTTGATCTGGTGAGCAGTGGGATCGATATGGAGAGCTTGAATAAGGAACCTGAAAAGAAAGCTTCGGACGGCTCGGTAAAAAAGACGGGCGATGGGAGTGCCAACGTGAGAAAAACTGAAGATATAAAGAGTAATCAGTGATGGAGGTTGATACGTATGAACAGCAATAAACGTATCTGCGCGTATGTTAATCTTGAGAATCTGAAAAAAAATGTTTCCACGATAAAGAATATCCTGAACAGGAACACAAAGATCATGGCTGTGGTAAAGGCGGACGGATATGGCCTCGGCGCTGTGCCTGTGGCGAAATATATCAGTACCATCGATTATATCTATGGCTTTGCGGTGGCCACCATCGAGGAGGGTGTGGCGCTGAGGGAAGCCGGCATATCAAAACCCATACTTATTTTGGGCTATACTTTTCCCGAGGATTTTCCGGAGATGATCAGAAATGATATCTCCACAGCAGTGGTATCCTACAAGATGGCCTATGAGCTCTCAAAAATGGCATCACGGATGAACCGTTCAGCGGGGATACATATAAAGATTGACACCGGAATGGGCAGGATCGGCTTTCCCGCTGATGATGCTACAATCAATGATATCATCAATATCTCAAAACTCACAGGTGTTCATATAGACGGAGTTTTCACTCATTTCGCGAAGGCGGATGAAAATGACCTCACGTATACCAGAAACCAGTTTGAATTGTTTGAATCTATGGTAAAAAAATTAAAAGCAAAGGGAGTGGACACCGGGTTGGCTCACTGTTCAAATTCTGCCGCAGCCGTAGATTTCCATGCTGCAAATCTCGATATGGTACGACTTGGAATATTCATGTACGGCATGTGGCCGTCGGGTGAGATCACCAGGGATCTGGTGCAGCCCAATCCCGTGCTGTCACTGAGGTCGCATATTTCCTTTGTAAAGGATGTCCCTGCCGGAACATCCATCAGCTACGGCGGGACATTTGTGGCGGATAAGGATATGAAGATCGCCACAGTCCCGGTTGGGTACGCGGACGGGTATCCCAGATCCCTCTCGGGAAAGGGTTATGTTCTCGTGAGAGGAAGCAGGCTGCCTATTGTAGGAAGGATCTGCATGGATCAGTTCATGGTGGATGCGACGGGAACAAATGTCAATGTAGGAGATATGGTGACACTGGTAGGGTCCGACGGAAAAGAAAACATCACGATGGAGAAGCTGGGAGAGCTATCCGGCAGGTTTAATTACGAGCTGTCCTGTGACTTGAATCAGCGTATTCCAAGGGTCTATAAATAACCAATTACGGGAGAATCTTATATGGATGATGAGGGCGGCGTTAACAAGCGCACTCCTTTTAAGAAATTGAGAGACAGGATTTTTTCGGGGCGCGAAAAGGTCACGGAGGAAGAGATCATCTCGGTGGTGAACGAGGGCCATGAGAGCGGAGTTATAGAGGCTGACGAGGCAAAGATGATCAGCAATATCATGGATTTTTCCGACAAGACTGCCAAGGATATAATGGTTCACAGGAAAAATATCGTATCTCTTGACGGAGACATGATTTTTTCCGAGGCGCTTCTTGTGGTGAAGGAGGAAAAATATTCCCGTTTTCCAGTTTGGTCCGAAGATACTGACAATGTGATCGGAATGGTTCATATACGAGAAATTTTTGAGAAAAGTCTTGATCACGGATTCTACGACATGAAGCTCAAGGAAATAGAAGATCTCATAATCGAGGTGGACTTCGTGCCGGAGACGGTCAGCATAAATGCGCTGTTCAACAGGATGCAGGAAAAGAAATCCCATATGTGCATGGTGGTGGACGAGTACGGTCAGATCTCCGGACTTGTGGCTATGGAGGATATAATAGAAGAGATCGTCGGAAATATCTTTGACGAGCATGACGAGGTGAAGCAGCTAATCCGCGAGAATCCGGATGGATCCTTTACCATAGCGGGAGAGGCGGAGCTTTTGGATGTTTTCGAGGCTCTCGGCATCACGGATGTGGAGAGCGATAACGATACGCTGAACGGATATTTGATATCCGTAATTGACAAGATACCGGACGACGGCGAGCGATTCTCTGTGAAAACGGACGGATATATATTTGATGTGACGGGAGTGAGTGACAGGATGATCAGGCTTGTAAATGCAAGGAAGGATCACCTTTGATTTTTTTCTTGTCATAAAATATCATAAGTGCTAAAATTTAAACTTGTATAATCGCAAAAAGGAGATCAGACATGTCAGGACATTCAAAATTTGCCAATATCAAGCACAAAAAAGAGAAGAACGATGCGGCAAAGGGAAAGATATTTACCATGCTCGGCCGTGAGATCGCCGTAGCCGTAAAGGAGGGAGGAGGTTCTGATCCCGCCAATAATTACAAGCTGGCCGCGGTTATCCAGAAGGCCAAGGCTGCAAACATGCCAAACGACACCATTGATCGCGGCATCAAGAAAGCTGCGGGAGAGGGCGCGGGCGTTAATTATGTCTCTGCAGTATACGAGGGATACGGTCCCAGTGGCACAGCCATTATTGTAAAAACACTGACCGACAATAAGAACCGCACTGCCGCCAATGTGAGGAATGCCTTCACAAAGGGAGGCGGGGCTATAGGCACTCAGGGTTGTGTGTCCTTTATGTTTGACGAAAAGGGCGATATAGTGATCGACAAGGAAGAGTGCGACATGAGCGCAGACGATCTGATGATGCTGGCTCTTGATGCCGGCGCAGAGGATTTCTCCGAGGAGGAGGATTCCTACGAGATTATCACCGCCCCTGCAGATCACGAAAAGGTCGATTCGGCATTAAAGGAGGCGGGGATCGCAATAGTATCGAGTGAGATCACCATGCTTCCGCAGAATTATGTCACGCTTACAAATGAGGACGATATAAATGCTTTCCAGAAGATATTGGATATTCTTGATGACGAGGACGATGTTCAGGCAGTCTATCACAATGGAGACTATTGATTTTTTCAAAGGAAGGAAATGAGCCATGGAGAAGAAAAAGATACTTTTTGCCGCCAGTGAATGTGTACCTTTCGTGAAGACGGGAGGACTTGCGGATGTTTGCGGCGCGCTTCCCAGAGAATTTGACAAGAAGTACTGGGATATCCGTGTGGTTATTCCATATTACAGCTGCATTCCCGATAATTTCAAGGCAAACTGTGAGTACATAACACACTTTTATATGTCTGCGGGAAGTTATATCAGCAATAAATATGTGGGTATAATGACCTGTGAGCTGGACGGCATCAGATATTACTTTATCGACAATCAGGAGTACTTCTCGGGTATCACTCCCTATGGAGATGTGAGATATGATATCGAGAAATTCGTTTTCTTCGACAAGGCCGTGCTCTCAATGCTTCCCCAGGTTGACTTCCAGCCTGATATCATACATTGCCATGACTGGCAGACTGGTCTCATTCCCGTCTATCTGAAGAATGAATTCCAGGCGGATATGTTCTTCTGGGGAATGAAATCCATCATGACCATCCATAATCTCAAATTCCAGGGCATCTGGGATGTAAAGACTTTAATGGGACTATCGGGAATGGACAGAGGACTTTTCGCTCCCGACAAGCTGGAATTCAACAAGGATGCCAATATGCTGAAGGGCGGACTGGTATATGCGGACTATATCACAACTGTTTCCGACACCTATGCCCAGGAGATACAGACTCCCTATTACGGCGAAGGTCTCGACGGACTGCTTCGCGCCCGCCGTATGGATATGCAGGGAATTGTAAATGGAATCGATTACAAGGAGTACGATCCTGCAACGGACGAGAAGCTTTTTGTGAGATATGACAAGGAAAACTTCCGTAAAAAAAAGGCGGATAACAAGGAGAAGCTTCAGGAGATGCTTGGGCTTACCGTTGACCGCAGGAAATTTATGATCGGTCTCATATCGAGACTGACGGATCAGAAGGGACTGGATCTGATCAATTATGTGATCGACCGTATCGCAGACGAATTCACACAGTTCGTTGTCATCGGAACCGGAAACAATATATACGAGAATATGTTCCGCCACTACGCGTGGAAGTACGGCGACCGCATTTCCGCAAATATCTGCTACTCTGATGATCTCGCCCACAAGCTCTACGGAGCTGCGGATGCGTTTCTTATGCCGTCGAGGTTTGAGCCTTGCGGACTGACGCAGCTTATTTCATTCAGATACGGTACCGTGCCCATCGTGCGCGAGACCGGTGGCTTAAAGGATACCGTCCATCCCTACAATGAGTATGAGCACACGGGAGACGGCTTCTCCTTCATCAACTACAACGGCGAGGAGATGCTTGGGATAATCAATTACGCAAAACACATCTATTTCGACAATAAGAAAGAGTGGAACAGGATGGCTGAGCGCGGCATGGAGAATGATTATTCATGGTCCAACTCAAAGGGCAGATACGAAGATGTGTACAATTACCTGATAGGATGACAAGGTTTCTAATATGAATATTTTTTATGCGATTATTTTAGGAATAATTCAGGGTGTCACGGAATTTCTTCCGGTGAGTTCCTCCGGACATCTGGCCATTGCCCAGATATTGTTCGGGATGGAGGAGACGGATCTTCTGTTTGACATCCTGCTTCATGTCGGCACGCTCGTGGCGATATTTATCGTTTATTACAAGGATATCTGGAAGCTTATCGTAGAGGGTTTATCCCTGCTGGGATGCTGTTTTTGCAATATCGGCGTATTTTTCAAAAATCTTGTAAATAAAGAAGAAAAGGAAGAGTACAAGAGCGTGCTCTCCAACGGCTACCGTAAATTTGCGCTTATGATCATAGTATCCTGCATTCCCACGGGTATAATAGGCGTGCTTGACAGGCATCTCGTCGCTGATCTGTCAAAAATATTGATAGTTCCGGGAATATGTCTCATCATAACAGGCGGGATACTGCTTGCCGCGCAGTTTGTTAAGGGCGGTGAGAAGCAGCCCAGGGAAGCGACCTTTATAGACGCCCTCATCATAGGTACCGCCCAGGGTGTTGCCACCATGCCGGGTATTTCCAGATCCGGATCTACACTTGCGGCGTCGCTTATCTGCGGTTTCGACAGAAAATTTGCAGTAAAGTACTCATTTATCCTGTCCATACCGGCAATTCTCGGT
>CALFUE010000067.1 GCA_937916345.1 uncultured bacterium | reverse complement strand
CCCGTCCGTGGTGGGCAGGGCATTATGCTCATCGATGGCCAGCTGTGTCAGGGCAGAAATGTATATCTTGTACTTCCTGTCATGGGGCAGACGGTATGAAAGCTTTTCATTCAGGCCGTGGATTCCCTCTATCACCAGCACATCACCGTCCGTGAGCTGCAGAAACCTGCCCTTGCCGTACTCCCTCCTGCCCGTGACAAAATTATACCCGGGAAGCTCCACTCTCTCCCCCCGCCCCAGGCGTTCCATGTCAGAGTTAAACAACTCTATGTCGAGAGCTTCGAGACACTCGAAATCATACTCTCCGTTCTCATCCTTCGGAGTGTCCTCGCGATTGATATAATAATTGTCAAGGGCTATCGGATGGGTTTTCATACCGAGAGCCCTCAGCTGTATGGACAGCCGGTGGGAAAATGTGGTCTTTCCCGAGGATGAAGGACCGGCTATCATCACATATTTGATGGAGCGGTCGCTGCGGGCGATGTTGTGAGCCAGTGCTCCGATACGGGCCTCCATCTCCGCCTCCTGCATCAGCAGCACATCATTGATATAGCCGTTTGTGATGGCGTCATTGAGCTGCCCGATATTTCTGATCCCGAAGCCCTCGGAGAGCTTCGCGCTCCCGCGCTGCACGGCAAAAAGCTTTGGAGAAGGCACATACTCTGTCCTCTCACCCGTCTCACGGTCGGGGTACATCAGCACCATCCCGTCAGAATAAAGGATCAGGTCATACCATCTGATATAGCCCGTAGAAGGCATCATGAAGCCATAGAAATAATCCGCATAGCCATCCAGCTCATAGAGATTTACATAGGAGGATCTCCTGTAATAAAAGAGTGATGCCTTGTCATCCATGCCTGAATCGGCAAAACGACGGCAGGCTTCACGGGTGGTGTAGCTCTTCTTCACCAGAGGGATATCCGCTCCTATTATCTCATCCATTCGCCGCTTAATATCGGAGAGGGCGGCCTCATCTACCCTTCGCCCCTCCAGTTCTATATACTGACCCTTTCCCGTGGTCTGCAGCACATGCGTGTCGACCTTTCCGTCATACAGGTCATACACGGCCTTTTGGAGAACCAGAGCCACCGTGCGCCTGTAGGCGGAAAAACCGATCATATCCCCTGTTGTAAGCCACTGTATATCGGCATTCTCGTCCACATCACAGAACAGCTCTGTGATACGCCCGTCCGCAAGAGCCAGCACTATTTGCCGTTCTTCTTTTTCCTGCGCCTTTTTTGCCAATTCTTCCAATCTCATAACCTATCCTCGAAATTTGATCATACTGTCTCAAAGGGGCTTATCTTCTCAAGAGTGTCCACATATACAGCCGGGAAAGAGAGCCGAAGCATCGCCGCCATATCCGGCACAAATACATGCTCAAGACCCGCGTGTCCGGCATCTATCACAGCCATACCCGAAGCTACGGCGTCGATTCCGGTGTGGTGGCTCACATCTCCCGTGATATAGACATCCGCGCCGGCTTTGACGGCGCGCTCCACATTTCCTCCGCCGCTGCCCGGACAGATGGCGATCTTTCTCACCTTTCTGTCAGAGCCGTAGACACGAACCGCATCCAGGTCAAAACCTATCTTTGTGGAAAAAGTCACGGTTTTCAGCTCCGTGGGCTCCACATCTCCCACCACGCCTATGCCTGCAGGCTCTCCATCGATCTCCCCCGTCACCTCCAGGGGCGAGACATTTTTCAGCGCCAGCTTTGAGGCGGCTATCCGGCCCATTATGGCGATATCGTAATTCGTATGGGCAGAAATTACCGAAATATCATTTTTTATCAGTGTCATCAGCCTCCTGCCGATAAAATCGGAGCCCGTCACTGATTTGATGCTGTGAAATATCACCGGGTGATGTGTGACGATGAGATCAATATGATCCTTCACCGCAAGACTCAAAACCTCCTCATCCAGGTCCAGCGCAACTAAGATCCTTTCTACGGCACTCTCCTTATTCCCAACCAAAAGCCCGGAATTATCCCAATCCTCCGCTATAAAAAACGGGGCGTAATCATCTATCTTTTCAAATATCTCTTTTACAATCGGTTTCATCTAATGCTCCATGTGTTCAATCGTCTTTTGCAATAAAAACTCCAGTTCCCGGATGCGCGCATCATTTCCGGCGCCGCCCGTACTTTTCAGCTGATCAAGAGCCCTGGCGATCTGCGCCTTTTTTCGCTCCAGCTCGGACGCGTCCGGTTTCTTTCCAAACAGCTCCGTATCACTGTAGGCAAAGACCCTCGGTTCAGTCACTTTGCCCTCTGCCTTAAAGTCATCCACGGAAAATGTCATGATATGGTAATAGCCCGGCTCCTCACAGATGACTCTCTCGTCAGTCTGCCGAAGCCCCCTCACTCTGCCGTAATACCTCATATATTCAGGCTTCGAGTGGGGCGAGAGGACAAGAAAGGAAGCTTTTGCCACGACTTTTTGTCCCTCGTCGAGAATTGACGCGATCTGCTGCGCGCCCATTCCGCTTATCACTATAATGTCTGCCTCCCCGGGCCTGTAGCCGCTCAATCCGTCACAGAGTCTCATTTCTATGCGTTCCTCCAGCCCTGCACTCCGGACATTTTCCGCGGCAGCGGAAAGAGGACCGGTACGCAGATCAGACGCGATGACATTCACGAGTGAGCTTTTTTGTTCCTTCAGGATATCGATCCCCAGAAAACCGTGGTCACAGCCCACATCGGCGATGGTAGTTCTCTCTCTTCCCAGATCTTCTATCGCCTTAAGGCACGCATTTTTTAATCCTGTCAGTCTCAGGCTCATCTCATTCCAGATAATCCTTCAGCTTACGTGAGCGCGAGGGATGACGCAGCTTTCTCAGCGCCTTAGCCTCGATCTGCCTGATGCGCTCCCTGGTGACATTGAAATCGCGGCCTACCTCTTCGAGCGTTCTCTGTCTGCCATCCTCCAGCCCGAATCTGAGTATCAGCACTCTCTGTTCCCTTTCTGTAAGGGTGGAGAGTACCTCCTGCAGCTGTTCCCTCAGCAGCGCGAAAGCTGCGGCGTCGGCAGGCACAGGCACATTGTCATCCTGAATGAAGTCTCCCAAATGAGAATCCTCCTCCTCGCCGATGGGAGTTTCCAGCGAAACGGGTTCCTGGGATATCTTTAGTATGTCGCGGACTCTTTGCTCGTCTATGCCCATCTCTTCCGCGATCTCATTGGGCGTAGGCTCTCTTCCCAGCTCCTGAAGCAGCTGACGCGAAACCCTGATCAGCTTGTTTATGGTCTCAACCATGTGCACCGGTATACGTATGGTCCTGGCCTGATCGGCGATGGCTCTTGTTATAGCCTGCCTGATCCACCAGGTGGCATAGGTTGAAAATTTATATCCTTTTCTGTAGTCGAATTTCTCGACGGCCTTTATCAGTCCGAGATTACCCTCCTGTATCAGATCGAGAAAGAGCATGCCCCTCCCCACATATCTCTTTGCGATGGAGACCACCAGACGCAGGTTTGCTTCGGCCAGCTTTTTCTTTGCCTCCACATCACCTTCTTCCATGCGCTTCGCAAGCTCTATCTCCTCGTCCGCCGTGAGCAGAGAGACCTTTCCAATCTCTTTCAGATACATCCTGACGGGATCGTCCACGGAAATGCCCTCGGGAGCCGAGAGATCGATATGCTCCAGATCTATCTCCTCCTCTTCGGATATATCGATATCCTCCTGCTCAAGCAGTATCTCGTCGTACTCATTCTCCTCGGAGATACGTAGCACATCGATATCGTGATTCTGGAAGAAATCCAGAATGGCGTCGATCTGATTACTGCTGGGGTTTAAGTCCTTGAACTTTTCGATGATCTCATTGTAATCAAGAGTGTTCTTCCTGCTCTCCGCAAGCTTGGTGAGCTGTGCCAGGATGGCCTGATACCGGGCCTTTGTCTCCGCAGCCTTTCTCTGGGCCTCTTCCCTGCTCTCTGCAATTTCATTCTCACCCTCAGCAGACTTTTCATCCTTTAAGGATGCCTTCTCTGACGAGGACTTTCTCTCCGATGTTTTCTTTTCTGAAGCCTTCTTTTCCGAAGACTTTTTTTCGGCCGGCTTCTTTTCAGCCGTATTCTTTTCAGCCGTATTCTTTTCCGCAGCCTTCTTCTCCACGGTCTTCTTTTCCGGGGTCTTTTTTTCAGCAGTCTTTTTTTCAGCAGTCTTCTTTTCTGTCGTCTCCTTTTCTGTCGTCTTCTTTTCTGTCGTCTTCTTTTCTTCAGTCTTTGCCGTTGTCTTCTTCCCGGTCGTTCTCTTTGCCGCGGTCTTTTCTTCTGTCTTCTCTTCAGTCTTTTTTTCCTGTTTTTCTGCCATCTCTCAGAACCTGATCCCTTTCTGTTTGAATTTTTGAAGTTCACTCCTCATAACCATCAGTCTCTGCTGCACGCTCATATCGCCAATGTCCGAGTTTTCCTCCAGATCCTTTATGTGTATCTCCTTTATCCTTACTATAAGATCTGTCATCGCCTTGCCCTTGTCGGATTTGTAGGCATCCTCCAAAACCGTGGAAAAACATTCTGCGGCTGCCGCCTTGTATTCCCCGGGCAGCTGTTCAACGACGGCCGGCACGGACACATTTCCCGACTCTATCGCATTGAAGAGAAGTCCCGCCATCGTCACATACGCATCTCCGGTGAAATCCCCGGTGGTGATCACTCCCTTTATACAACTGTAAAGTCCGGGCTCTTCCGCCAACCACGACAGAAGCTTTTTCTGGGGCAAAAATATACTTTCCTCTTTCTTTCCCCTGACCTTTGCGCGGGCAGTCCTCCTGTCCGCAAGAGCCTCAGGCTCTCCTCCCGTAAACTCTTCCATCCGGGTATCAGCGGTAACGACAGGCATCTTTCTATAAGCCTCCGAAACCGCCTGTTCCATAGCTTTTATATCTATATTAAATTTCTTGCAGACAGCTTCAGTATAGCTCTTCCACCCCAGCGCTCCGCCGGCTTTGTATATTTCTTCAGCCAGCATCCCGTAAAACGCGGTCTTTTCAGTGGGATCCGACATATCGTAATCCCTGCTCTTTACCCCCATGAGGAAGAGGAAGGAATTTTCCGCCGTCATGATCCTCTCCTGAAAACTGTCGGCGCCGAAGCTTTTTATATATTCATCCGGATCCTTGGCAGGATCCATATGTATCACCTTTGTGCGTACCCCCGCTTCGCCGAAGAGTCCGATGGCCTTTGCGGCTGCGTTTGTCCCCGCCTTGTCCGAGTCGTAGCAGACATACACATCCACTCCCAGCCTCTTTATCAGCGACACATGACCCGAAGTCAGCGAAGTCCCCAGTGATGCCACCGCGTAGTCAAAGCCTGCCTGATGAAGGCTTATGACATCCATGTAGCCCTCACACAGGATGAGCCGTCTCGACCTGGACTTCTTCGCTATATTGTAGGCGTAGAGATTCTCCCTCTTTATAAACACCGGCGTGTCCGGAGAATTGAGGTATTTGGGCTCCCCCTCCCCCATGACGCGGCCGCCGAAGCCTATGACCCTTCCCCTCATGTCGAATATGGGAAACATTGCTCTGTTCCTGAATTTGTCAGATGTAGTGCCGCTGTCGTAATGCACTGCCAGTCCGCTCTCCAGTATCAGATCGTCGGCGTATCCCTTTTCCCTGAGGTATCGAAAAAGCTCGTTGTGGCCTGCGGGAGAGAAGCCCAGGCCGAAGCGCACTATGGTCTCCTCCTTCAATCCCCTGCCCCTGAAATAATCGAAGGCCTTCTGCCCTTCGGGAGTATTCTTCATTCTGTCGTGGAAAAACCTGGCTGCCTCTGTGTTTATCTCTATCAGCGCGTCCCGCTTTTCCCTGAACCTTCCGCTGTCCGGCGAACCGGCTCCCGCCGCCAGCTTTATCCCCGCACGGTCAGCCAGGTATTCCATTGCCTCCGTGAAGGAATAATTGTAATATTTCTGGACAAAGGCGAAGACATCTCCGCCCTCGTGGCAGCCGAAGCAGTAGAACATCCCCTTTGCGGGAGCTACGGAAAAGGATGGCGTCTTCTCACTGTGGAACGGGCACAGCCCGACATAATTCGAACCGTTCTTCTTTAAGTGAACGCACTCCCCTACCACATCCGCGATGTCAACCCTGCTCCTGATCTCTTCTTTATCTGAATCAGCGTAAAAAGGCATATCAGGTCAACTCCCATGCCTTCGGCACAAAAAACTCCTCGAATTTGGCGATGGCGTACTGATCTGTCATCCCGGCGATATAGTCGCTGACAACTCTGTCCTTTTTCACGCCGTCCATTATCATATGTGTAAACTGCTCAGGCATCTTGTCAGGGTTCGTCATATAATACTCAAACAATCTCTCCAGCAGCAGCTTTGCCTTGTATTCCTCCGTCTTTGCAACGGAATTTTTGTATACATTCTCATACATAAAGCTGCGGAGACCCTTCATGGCATTGAAGCAGTCCTCGCTCATGGATATGTCGTCCCTGTCCATGGAGCTCTTGACGATGGAGTGGATCATGGTGTTCATACGCTGTCTGGTGGTATACCCTAAAACCTCGCGGTATTCCATAGGAATATCCTCCTCCGTCAGTATCCTGGCCCTGATGGCATCATCTATGTCATGGCAGATATAGGCGATCTTGTCGGAAAGGCGAACGATGCGCCCCTCCAACGTCGCGGGCATGGTGGACATCTGGTGGTTTCTGATGCCGTCCCTGACCTCCCAGGTCAGATTCAGCCCTCTGCCTTCCTTTTCGAGCTTCTCAACCACACGGACACTCTGCTCATTGTGCTCAAAGCCGCCCTCGCACAGCCTGTTCAGCACCGCCTCTCCGGCGTGTCCGAAGGGGGTATGCCCCAGATCATGGCCCAGGGCTATGGCCTCCACCAGATCCTCGTTCATCCTGAGAGCCTTGGCTATGGTCCTGGCATTCTGGGAGACCTCCAGGGTGTGTGACATCCTGGTCCTGTAATGGTCTCCCTTTGGCGTCAGAAAAACCTGGGTTTTATTTTTAAGCCTGCGGAACGCCTTGCTGTGAAGTATGCGGTCCCTGTCTCTTTGATAGACAGGTCTGATATCACACTGGGGTTCATCCACATCACGGCCTTTTGATTCAATGCTCAATGAGGCGTAAGGAGAGAGAAGTTCCTTCTCCCGCTGCTCCATTTCTTCTCTTATAGTCATAAAAATAACCTCCGAAAATCCTCTCACAAAAGTAGAATTACGGAGGTTTGTCAGAATTCCTTTTTTAAAGTCAAATTTTTGATATAAGAGGCAAAAAGTCTTTAAACCGGGTTTACAGACCCCTCCTGGTTCTGATGGTGCGCTCCAGTCTGGAGAACACCAGCTGGTCGATGAGAATCCCCACCAGAACGATCACTATCATAACCAGCATGACCTGATTGATGTCCGCCAGATTCCTTCCGGTGATCAGTGTCTGACCAAGGCTGATACTGGTCGTCATGACCTCGCCGCTCATGAGGGCTCTCCAGGCGAAGGACCACCCCTGCTTCATACCGCTGACGAGCTCGGGAAGACTGGCGGGAAGTATCACTCTGAAAAACAGCTGATTTTTGCCGGCTCCCATGGTGAGAGCCGCCTTTTTATAGAGGGACGGCACATTTGAGACCGCCGAGTCCACAGCTATGGACATGGAAAACGCGGATCCCATCACCACCACAAATATGATGGCCTGTTCGGTGAGTCCGAACCAGAGTATGGAGAAAGGCACCCAGCAGATACTGGGCAGCGTCTGTATGCCCATGATGATGGGGCGCAGATTTCTGTGGAGAAACCTGAAATGGTTCATCAGAAAGCCAAGCAGAAGCCCTAAAACCAGAGATATGCAGTATCCTGC
>CALFUE010000066.1 GCA_937916345.1 uncultured bacterium | reverse complement strand
GCCGCTGCTGCTGCTGACCTTCTTTGCAAAGGTTGCAGCGATTTCTACATCTTCATTTACCGTGTAGGTTCCATAGTTTTCGAATGTCGTTCCATTCACAGTCAATACAACAAGCTTGTAACCACTATCTGGATCACCTGAGATTGTAAGTTTTGTTCCCTTTTCTACCGATGTGCCGGCCTTAACCTCTACTCCATTATCTTGATCATACACATATATAGATCCGTGATCGGGCGTATCGAAGGTTACTGTGTAGGTAGTTGTTGTTTTGCTATCGGGTTGTTTTTCTGAGTCATTACCTGAGACGGTGCCTGAGCCTGAGCCTGAGCTGCCTGATGAACTGCCGCTGCTGCTTTGCTTCTTTGCAAAGGTTGCAGCGATTTTTACATCACCCGTCACTTTGTGCTTTTTTCCGCTTGTGAAATCAGTATCGTTTACCTTAAGACTTTTGAGCTCGTAGCCATCCTTTGCTGTAGCTGTGATCTCAAGTTCTGTTCCATCAGATACCTCACTATTATTCGTGATCTCTTTACTACCACTTAATACTTTCACCGTTCCCCCATTATTAGGAGTACAGCTGATGGTAACAGTGTAGTTCCCGCTTACCGTTTTTGCAGTGTTATCACTCACGGTACTATTTTCCGTCAGGATCGCCTCCTCGGCGAGGGTGTCTGCCGGTGCTCCGGCGAAGGCTAATGTGCTCATCGCCATCGCGAGGGAGAGCAAACCAGCCAAAAACTTTTTCTTTTTCATTTTTGATTTTTCCTCCTTATAATGAAATAAGAAAACTGTCCCGGCTTTTCTTACACACCATCTTCAATATTTAACAGGAATTCAGCGAAAATCAGACTATTACAGGAAATCCCGGGACCCCATCCGAAAGGCAGAAACCGTCAGGTACATATCCTGACACAAGGCAATGGTTCTGACCGCAAGGAATAAGCTCACTGTGCACCCGTAAGCTTTACCCCCACTTGACGGAAGGAGCCGAAAAGCTTTCTGAAAAATAGGTGCTTAATATCCGCCTCTACCCCTGTGTTGTATTGTCAAGATGCGAAGAAAAACCTGTTACGCGCGTATCCTGACCCTTCAGTGCCCTCAGGCAAAGATACGCGCAGGAGATGTAAACCAAACAGGTACTGTTGATTTCTTTCCCCATGGTAGTCAATTATAACACCAGGCATTCTTCATTTCAAGTGATTATTAATTTTTATTTTTAATGTCACCCCTCTTTCTCTGTTCTGATGAGATCCTTCAGATTCTTGCTGTAAAAGAAGTCATGCGACAGTTTGTCGTACTCCTTCCAGAGCGGCAGAGTCTCGCAGTTGTCCTTTCTGGGACATTTGTTATTCGGATCAGTCAAACAGGACACCGAGGCAAGGGGTCCTTCCATCAGCTCGATGATCTCACCGATGGCGTACTCCTCCGGCTCACGCAGGAGCTTGTAGCCGCCCCCCTTGCCGCTGGCTCCGGTCAGAAGCCCGCCGGAAACCATGTCTTTTACTATGATCTCTAAATATTTCTTTGATATGCCCTGCCTCTCGGCAATGTCCTTCAGCGGAATATAATTCCCTGTCCTGTGCTCGGCCAGATCCAGCATGACGCGGATGGCATATCTACCCCTGGTTGTTATCATTACAACCCCCTATTCTCAAACAGCAGCAAAGCCCTTTTCCAAGTCAGCTATGATGTCGTCTATATGCTCTGTTCCGATCGAGAGACGGATAGTACTCTCATGAATATCCTGATCCTCAAGCTCCTCCGGAGAAAGCTGTGAGTGAGTGGTAGACGCGGGATGTATCACGAGGCTCTTCACATCTGCCACATTTGCCAGAAGTGAGAATATCTCAAGCGAATCGATAAATCTCCATGCCTCCTCTCTGCCTCCTTTGATCTCAAATGTAAATATGGAAGCTCCTCCGTTGGGGAAGTACTTCTCAAACAGCGCGTGATCGGGGTGATTGGGCAGAGAGGGATGATTCACCTTCTCCACCTGGGGATGGCCGCTCAGATATTCCACGACCTTCTTCGTATTCTCTGCATGCCTGTCCAGTCTCAGGGACAGTGTCTCCACGCCCTGAAGAAGCAGGAAGGCATTAAAGGGGGAAATGCATGCACCGGTATCCCTCAGGAGAATAGCCCGGATATAGGTCACAAAGGCCGCAGGTCCGGCTGCGTCCACAAAGGAGACGCCGTGGTAACTGGGATTCGGCTCCGCGATCGGCGCATACTTGCCGGAGGCTTTCCAATCGAACTTACCGGAATACACAATCACGCCGCCCAGGGTCGTTCCGTGACCGCCGATAAACTTTGTAGCCGAATGAACAACAATATCGGCTCCCCTTTCAATCGGTCTTAAATAATAAGGCGTTGCAAATGTATTATCAACAATAAGCGGAATTCCGCTTATTGTTGATAATACATT
>CALFUE010000065.1 GCA_937916345.1 uncultured bacterium | reverse complement strand
TAAAGGATGTGGATTTTTCGACGGTTACTTTAAATTACATCATCTGCGCCCTTGTGGGCACGGTGGTGGCGGCAGTGGTCGGATTCATCTGTATAAAGGTTATGCTTTTGATCGTAAAGAACAAGAGTTTTACTGGTTTTTCGGTCTATTGCTTCATCGTCGGTATCGTGAGCATCGTGGCCTGGTTTTTTATACGGTGATAAACTATGACCCGGGCGAGAAAAGATAACGGGCAGGAACACAGAAGACTGCCCGCTAAAACTGATGGAAATAAAAGAGATTCAGAGCAAAAGATCAGTAACCGCATAAAGGATGAGGTGCTTCTTTTTACGATCATAGCTGTATGTATCCTTTTATTTATCTCCAATTTCGGAGTGGGCGGTGTGATAGGCTCTGTTGTGAGCGGATTTATGTTTGGAGTGATGGGAATTATGGCTTATGTATTCCCCATCGTTCTTTTGGTGGTCTCATATATGATGATCACTTTTAAATATGATGACAAAAAGGGTGGATTTCCTCTCTATAAGGTCATCTGTCTTGCAGTTCTTGCAATGTTATTTTCAATGTTTTTTGAGCTTTTGACAGGAAGGGATTCCTACAATGCAGCCGAATCCTATCTGATCGGATACACTGGGAAAACCGGTGGGGGATTTTTGGGCGGACTGCTCTGTCAGATATGTGTCGGAGCCTTCGGAAGGGTCGGATCTTTTGTGATAGACATTATCGCGATGATGATCTGCGTAGTTATCTATACAGGCAGATCGCTGATGAATGTCTTCAGGCGTTTCGGACAGAATGTCAGGGATGTCTCTGTCGAGAAGGGTTCAGAGTTCGTTGAGAGCGCGAAGGAGCGAATAGAAGAGAGGATGGAGGAACGCCGTGTCCTGCGCATGGAAAAAAAGGCTGCCGCAGGAGTGAGCTTTGACGACTTGAATGAAGACAGGGGGAATGAACCCATGGACATCCCCTCGGAGGATATGAGGGAGATCAGGGAGGACGACTATGTGAGAACTCCCATGAAGGATGTCCATGAGCTTTTATTTGAGGAGATCAGCGAAGAAAAGTCTGATTTTAGAGATGATTCAGGTGATTTCAGGGAAGTTGAGCTATCCGCCTCTGATATCAGTGCCTCAGATCTTCATCAGTATATGGAGCTTGAGCCGGAGACCGGGGGCAAGAGGGTCGTGAATGTGGCTCATCTGAAATTTGACGAGGAGAACATCCCGGCTGTGGAGCTGGAGCCCACACCGGAACCTGAGATTTTTTCGAAACCGGAACATGAGATCTATTCGGAGTCTGAACCTGAGATCTTTTCGAAGCCTGAACCTGGGATCTCTGCGGAGCATGAAACGGAGATTTCTGAGGAGCCTGAATTGGAAAGACGGGTTAAATCCGTGCGTGAGTTTGAGCCGGAGCCGGCAGCAGGAGCGCCGGAGCTTCAAGAGACGAAATCTCTTTCAGAGCCGCAGGCAGAGGCACAGGATATGGGGAAATATGTATTTCCGCCCGTCGATCTGCTTAATCCCTTAAAGAATAGCAAAACAAAGGATTCCGAGGCATATCTGAACGAGACAGCCATGAAACTGCGGCAGACATTAAAGAATTTCGGAGTAAATGTGACTGTAACCGAGGTGACCTGCGGACCTACGGTCACCAGATATGAGATACAGCCGGAGCCTGGAATAAAGGTCTCAAAGATAATCAACCTGACGGATGATATAAAGCTGAATCTTGCGGCTGCTGATATCAGGATGGAGGCGCCAATCCCCGGAAAAGCAGCCATAGGTATCGAGGTTCCGAACAAGGAGGCTGTTCCCGTTATGTTCAGGGAACTGGTGGAATCGGATGAATTCAAGAAGCATGACTCGAAGATTTCCTTTGCCGCCGGAAAAGACATTGCCGGAAAGGTGATTATGGGAGATATCGCAAAGATGCCCCACATGCTGATCGCGGGATCAACGGGCTCCGGAAAATCCGTTTGTATCAACACAATAATAATGTCCATACTCTACCACGCGAGACCTGATGAGGTAAAACTTATCATGATCGATCCCAAGGTGGTGGAGCTGTCTGTATATAATGGCATACCGCATCTTTTGATACCTGTGGTGACAGACCCGAAGAAGGCCGCCGGAGCGCTGAACTGGGCGGTCAGCGAAATGATGGACCGGTACGACAAATTTGCTGCAAATAATGTCCGTGACATGAAAGGCTACAACGCTCTGGCCGGGACTGATGACACAAAGACAAAGCTCCCGCAGATCGTTGTAATCGTGGATGAGTTGGCGGATCTGATGATGGTTGCATCGAATGATGTGGAGGATGCCATCTGCCGTCTTGCACAGTTGGCCAGAGCTGCAGGGATCCATCTGATAATCGCTACCCAGCGTCCCTCGGTCAATGTTATAACCGGACTGATAAAGGCAAATATGCCAAGCCGTATCGCTTTTGCCGTGACAAGCGGCGTTGACTCGAGAACTATTCTCGATATGGTGGGTGCAGAGAAGCTTCTCGGAAAGGGCGATATGCTCTATTATCCCCAGGGACTGCCGAAACCGGTGAGACTGCAGGGTGCATTTGTCTCTGACTCAGAGGTGGGAAAGGTGGTTGATTTCATCAAGGAGCAGTGCGGTGAGACCGTCTATTCTTCGGAGATAGAGCAGAAGGTGGAGAGCCTCGGAAACGCCTCCGGCGGAAAGCCCGGCACCAATCCCACTGTATCCATGGCGGACGTTGCTGATGACAATGGAAATGATGAACTCTTTCAGGAGGCCGATCAGATGGAGCTCATAGATGGAAAAAAGATATCATCGAATATAAAAGACGAGTTAAAGGAGCGGGTGGCTGCCATTAAAGCAGAGGGAAAGGGGGGCTCTCTTGCCGTGGTTTTGGTGGGAGAGGATCCTGCTTCCCAGGTCTATGTCAGAAATAAGGAGAATGCCTGTGAATATATAGGCATCGGTTCCGTCTCCCACAGGCTTACCGCAGCTACAGGTGAGGAAGAGCTCCTTGCTCTGATAGACAGTTTGAATAAGGATCCTGAGGTGATAGGGATACTGGTTCAGCTGCCGCTGCCGAAACACATCGATGAGGAAAAGATACTCCTGGCGATCGACCCATCAAAGGATGTGGACTGTTTCCATCCCTGCAATGTGGGAAATCTCTCCATAGGAAAGGATGGATTTTTGCCATGTACACCCCACGGAGTCATTGAGCTGTTAAAGAGGAGTAATGTAGAGATAGAGGGAAAAAATGCCTGTATAATAGGCCGCAGCAATATAGTGGGAAAGCCCATGAGCATGCTTATGCTGCGGGAGAATGCCACGGTGACAATAGCTCACTCCAGGACCGCCGATCTGAAAAAAGTCGCGTCAAATGCGGATATTCTTATAGTGGCAATGGGAAAGCCAAAGTTTATCGGCGCTGAATATGTGAAGGAGGGCGCCGTTGTAATAGATGTAGGGATCCACCGCATGGAAAACGGAAAGCTCTGCGGAGATGTGGATTTTGATGCAGTCAGTGAAAAATGCTCATTGATAACCCCGGTGCCCGGGGGCGTAGGTCCCATGACCATCGCGATGCTTATGGCGAATTGTGTCAAGGCACTGGAGAACAGATGATGAAATGTGATAACTGCGGCGCAGAGGTACCCGACGACAGTATATTCTGTAATATCTGCGGGAGGCCGGTTGGTGAGATAACCCAGAGTGATGATTTCGAGTACGGTATCTTTTTCGAGGACAAAGCATCTGAGGACACATCTGCCGAAAGCGGGAATAAAAATAAAAGTCATGGAAAAAGAAATATTTTTTTGATCCTTTCCGCTGTCATCATACTGGTGTTGCTGGTGGGGGGAATGCTTTTATATATTTCAGGCATCTCGGATAGTGCGAGAGATAAATACGAGAAGTCGGTTTACATGACTGATAAAGAGCTGACCGGCAAGAATTACGGTGAGGCAAAAAAATACTACGATCAGGCTCTTGAATATTTAAGCGAGATAGAGGATGCATCAGAGAACGAGAGATATGAGCTTCTTTACAGAGGCTTAAAGATCTCTGATGGAATGGGTGACGAGGACAGATCCCTGGAGATTATAGAGTCACTCTTGGAGATAGCACTTACGCAGGGGTATCTTTCCGATCAGAGAGATTACTATTCCAGACTGCTTGATACCTATGACCGAAGAGGGGATACGGCAGAGCTGAAGATGCTGATAGAAACGATAAACGATTCCGGCGAAGAAAAGCTGATGGGGCTGCTCGACAAATTCAGGCCAAACGCGCCGGTGTTCGGTGAGGTGAGCGAAAACCCCAGGCCTTCCGATAAGGTGAGCGTTTTCTGCGATGAATCGGATTTGCTGTGTTATTCCTCGAGTGAGACAGAGCCGGTATTGGAGAGGTCTGTAGGGGCATCTTACGATGAATTTGAACTTATGGCGGGAGAGAATGCTGTCTATACATACTGCATCAATGAATACGGTCTGAGCAGCCGTGTCGCTGTCTTCAGGTATTATCTCAGCACCGTCTATCAGGTTCCCATGCCGGTGGTCTATCCTGACAGCGGCGAGTACAATCAGGCTTTCAGTATCACGGTGGATGTTCCGGAGGGACTGACGGCTTATTACAGCTGGAATTCAAGCCCCGAAAATAACGGTGTGAAATACATAGCTCCGGTCTATGCGCTGGAGGGCAACAATGTATTTAATGTGATATATGTGGATGAATATGGAAACCGGTCAAATGTTCAGAGGGTAAATTATATTTATCTGAACGATGATATGGCTGATGAGCGTGATGAGGAGGAGGGAAATGATGATGCGTAAAAAAAATCTGATCATGGCAACGGTGCTTACGGCAGCCCTTTGCGTGGGTGCCTGCGGATCGGGCGGGGGAGCGGAAATAAAAAATGATACCGTGGAAACCCCAAAGGAAGAAGCAGCGGAGAGCGCCGGTGAGACTGGAACCGAGACTGAGACAAAGGATCTTTTTGCGGAGCTTGCGGCCGCAAACGAAAAGGCGAGTGAAGAAAGAGCCGAAGAGCTGGCGTTTGAAGTCAAAAGGCGCTCCGGGACAGGCAAGACCTTTAAGGCTCTGAGCAGTGTGAGCTATGATATGCCGCAGGGAGAGGAGGACTGGGATGTCTGTGTTCTGCCTGTGGATGATATCCAGGATGATTTCATTTTGGGTATCGATGCATCTGAGGTGACTGCCATAGAAAATTCCGGAGCAAAGTACTACGATTATGAAGGGAATGAGAAGGATGTCTTTGCCATAATGGCAGAGAGCGGAGTGAATTATATCAGGCTGCGCATCTGGAACGATCCCTACGATGAAGACGGCAACGGCTACGGCGGAGGAAACTGTGATCTGGATAATGCCATCGCTCTCGGAAAACGGGCTACGGAAAACGGCATGAAAGTCTCAATAGACTTCCATTATTCGGATTTCTGGGCAGACCCCACCAGACAGGTGTGCCCGAAGGCATGGAAGGAATTGAGCTTTAACGAGAAGAGGCAGGCTCTCTACGATTTCACCTACGACAGTCTGGATTCGCTCCTGACCCAGGGGGTAGATGTGTGTATGGTTCAGGTCGGAAATGAGACAAATTTCGGAATGAGCGGTGAGGGGATAAACAAAGCGATGCTCCTCTTTGCCGATGGCGCTGACGCGGTGAGGGACATCTCAAGTGCTTACTCAAAGGATATCACATCCGTGATACACTTCACCAATCCCGCAAATTACGATCAGATAGACGGTCTGATGCAGATGCTTAAGGATGCCTCGGTTGATTATGATGTGCTCGGCCTTTCATATTACACCTATTGGCACGGAGATCGGAAGAGCGTCGTAT
>CALFUE010000064.1 GCA_937916345.1 uncultured bacterium | reverse complement strand
AGGCGGAACCAAGCCTCCAACCGGTCATGGCAAAGGATTTTGAAAACCCGTTTATCAGGACAGTCCGCTCCCTCATGCCGGGAAGCTCTGCGATAGAGTGATGCTTGTCCAGATAGCACAGCTCCGAGTATATCTCATCACTCAAAACATAAAGATCGTGTCTCTCTATTACCTCCGCAACGCCCTTTAGATCCGCCTCATCCATGACAGCCCCTGTGGGATTGTTCGGAAACGGCAACACCAGAAGCTTCGTGCGGTCCGTGACATATTCCTCAAGCTCCTCCGCGGTCAGCCTGAACTGATTTTCCTGTTTTAGCGGGATAACAACAGGCACGCCCCCTGCCAGAAGGGCGCAGGGCACATAGGAGACATAGGAGGGCTGGGGAATGAGGACCTCATCCCCGGGATCCAGCATGGCACGCATGGCTATATCTATAGCCTCAGAACCTCCCACTGTCACCATTATCTCATCCTCGAAGGAATAATTAAGGCCAAAACGCCTGTCGAGATACATGGCTATCTCCCGCTTCAGCTCCTTAAGTCCGGCATTTGATGTATAGAAGGTTTTGCCTACCTCGAGAGCGTGTATACCCTCATCCCTGATATGCCAGGGGGTATCGAAGTCAGGTTCTCCGACGCCCAGAGATATAGCGTCCGGCATCTCGCTGACCACATCAAAAAACTTTCTGATACCGGATGGCTCAATGGTCTTAATAAGCTTCGATAAGGGATCTCTTTTCGTGCTCATCACGCCATCATTTCCCTTTCGTCTTTTTTGGCAGGCTCCATGACTGTCCCGTAATCCTTGTATTTCTTAAGTATAAAGTTTGTCTTGGTACTCAATACAGTATCGATGGTAGAGAGTCTCTCCGTCACAAACTTCGAGACGTCAAGCAGCGTCTTTCCCTCGATGGTCACAAGCAGGTCAAAGCCACCGGAAATGAGATACACGGACTCTACCTCCGGGTATCTGTAGATGCGCTCCGCAACTCTGTCGAAGCCCATGTCACGCTGGGGAGTAACCCTGACCTCTATCAATGCCGTCACCTTTTCGATGCCGGCCTTGTTCCAGTCTATCAGGGTGGGGTAACCGCATATCACACGCTCCTCTTCCATTCGCTGCAGCTCATTTATCACGGTATTTTCATCAGTTCCGAGTATCACTGCCAGCTCCCCCGTATCGATGCGGCTGTTCTTTTCTATATAGCTGAGTATCTTTTCACGCATAACATTACCTTTCTAGATCACTTTGTATAATTCATCGGGTTCGGGCTCGGTGAGCACCCTGTCTGTCTCATCCATATGTACGATGCGCCTGTTCTTTTCCGGAGTCATCCGACCGATCACAGCCGAGTGAATACCTTCCTTTTCGAGAGCCAAAACCAGAGTCTCCCCATCCGGGATCGCGATCAGCATGCTGCCGGATGATATGAGTAAGTAGGGACTGATGTCAAAAAATTCACATATCTCCACGGTTTCCTGCCTGATGGGGATTTTTCGGATATCTGCCGTAACGCCCAGACCACTGGCCTCGGCGATCTCCCACAGGGCACCGAATATCCCCCCCTCAGTCACATCGTGCATGGCGTGAGCCCCTAGTGACGCCGCAACGCGTGCCTCAGGCAGGACGGACATATATCTGTCAAAGCGGGAGGCCTCAGTAACGAGAGCCTCCGGCAATCTGTTCATGAGTTGTTCTCTTTTTTCTTTGGCAATTATGGAGGTGCCCTCCAAGCCCACCCACTTCGTCAGCACGAGGCTGTCGCCGGACCGCGCTCCGGATGTAGGCGTAAGTCTCAGCTTGTCAGCGCGGCCGATGCCTGTGGCAGTGATGATCACTCTGTTTACCGCGGGAGTGATCTCGGTATGGCCTCCCAGTATATCTATCCCGCACTCTTCTGCCGCGGCTTCCGCGTCCTCCATCATGCTTTTTAAGGCGCTCTCCTTTGTCCCCTCGGGAAGGAGAATGGACAGGAGCACACCCACGGGCTCTGCTCCGGATGAGGCGAGATCGTTTACCGTGACATGTACCGACAATCTTCCCACATCTTCCGTCGCCCCTGTGATAGGATCGGTAGACATAACTATATAGTCGTCCCCATCCTCTATCACGGAGCAGTCCTCGCCGGTATTCGGCGGCTTTATCACCCCAGGATGACGGTGGGAAAGCACTGACAGCACCGAACGCTTCAAAACCGTATCGGTGATCTTGCCGTTTTTCATTTTTATTCCTCTTCGGAGGCGTCTGCCGGCTCCTCCTCAAACACATCGGTATCCTCTATGATCTCTTCCTCAACAGTAATCTCCTCAGCTGCTGCCTTGTTATCAGCTTTCTTCCTGCCGGAATCACCTTTCACAGAATCAGAAGTCCCATCAGATGTTTCACCGTCGTCGTCAACAGCCTCGCCGGACTCCTGCTGTGCCGCTTCCGATGCCGCGAGAGCCGCCGCAGTCTCCCTTATCGTGCTCTCATTCTTTGTGGCGATAGCTTCCTGCATCATGGCAACTGCCTCCGGGCTGCCATTTAAGCCTACTGCTATGATCTTTGGACTGGCGTTGTAGGTACTGCGGTTGAACACATCCCTGCTCTGCTCCTCTCCGTCAACTGTCACAATCTTCCACAGACACGCGGTCTTTCCCTCGTGAGCGCCCTGAAGCGTGGCAACATAGCCGATGGCATCATTTGTAGTTTTTACCTGAAGCTCAGGCGTGATGGACGAGATGGTCTCCGACTCAAATGTAACCACACGGTTAGAAGGCCTCTCCTCATGTCCGTAGATCGTAAATGTGATATATCCTCCACTGGTGTATCCCTCCACATATACGGGATACTCATAGGGATTTGAAAATCTCAGGTTTTTGTATGTGCCTGCAATAGCCGCATCCATAGAGGGCTGCACATAGGAAACTATCATAGAGTGGCAGTATCTCTCCTCGATCCTCATCTCAGCGCGGATAGCCGCGTTGTAGAGTGTGGATGAAACCTGACATATACCTCCGCCGTAGGTCTGAACGGTGGTGCCGTTCTCATAGGAACCCGCCAGCTCATAGCCATTCTCCGCCGTCATTGGATTTACCAGATCGTAAACCGAGAGCTCCTGCCCCGGGTAGAGCACCGTACCATTGATCTTTGAGGCACCGTTTTTCACATTTGTGGCGCGGCCTGCAGATGATGAGCTGAAATCAGTGGTAAATGTGCCCAGCACATCCTTTACCATCAAAAGATCTTCCTTCCTGCTCTCAGGCTCTGTAATCTCCGCAGTCATCTCTATGGTCCCGGAGGATTCCCTGTCCCAGCTGTTTTCTATGAAATCGACGACTGTGGCCGCTGAGGCGTCCACATCCACCTTCATTCCGGTGCTTCCGTCCGTGATGATAAATTCGCCGTTCTCGCGCTTCAGACCGTAATCCTTTGGAACCACGTCATAAACCGAGAGCTTGTCTTCTATCACGCCCTCCACGGCATCCCGATCCACTCCGAGGGTGATGTCAATCTGAATATTTTCATGCTCGAGGTCCTTTTTTACCTTGTAGCGGTCTATGAGATTTCCGGTCTTTCCTATTCCGACGACCTCAGAGACCTTTGCGCGGTCCGTCCAGGTGAGACCAAAGTCCTCTGCGGTTGCAGTCACCTGATTACCCTCGTAATCCAGGGTAAACTGAGTCTGTGCCAGTTCATCTACATGATCGCTGACTTTGGCAAGCGCTTCTTCCGCGTCCAGCCCGCCTACATCCACGCCGCCTATATAAATATTTTCTTCGATAAGATCATCCGAATCCGCTGCATATACAGGACTTACAGCAAGAAGACACGCGGCTGCCACAGCAACCCCTAATCCGAAATACATTTTCATTTTTACACCTCTGACACAAACAAGCTGCCATATACTTTTCTACAGAATACGGTAGCACTTGTTTTCTTTGAATTCAATAAAAAAAACTCCTAAAGATAATTGACAATCGAGGCGTTTTTCGTATAGTTTTAAACAGACAAAAAAAGCTACACGAAAGCCGCCAGAATCGTGGTTAGAACCATTGACGCAATGATGATGATCACTATCACTGACAGTATGCGGCGTGATCTTTTTGACCTGAGATTTAACATGACCGGTACCTCTGAATGGAATATGTATTCGGAGCCATAAAGGCTGCACCTTTTCTTTTTATATTGATACTGTTCGTGGCTGTCTTTACCCACCTGAGAAACAAGTCCGACCGCCTGTCCCGGAAACGTCAGGAGGATTTCTGGGATAAGGAGATGCGCGCAAATACCACCAGGAAAAAAGACATCTCGAATCTGCCCTATATCCGTGTGCCGTCAAAGGAACTCATCCCAAAAGACCCTGCGGACATCCTGCCGGATCCCGCATTTATAAGTGCTGCCACGGACATTCTTTCTATGGAGAATGCTCCCGTTCTCAATCTGAACGGCATCTCAAACACCGACTTAAAGCTTACCTACGGAGCCGCGAATCTGCCTGCCTTAAGCGAGGCCGACAACAATTACACTGCATTGATCGCCGCTCTGACAAGGGCAGGAACACTTTGCCATGAAAACGGACAAGACAGCGACGCGGCACGTCTCCTGGAATACAGCGTGGAGATAGAAAGCGACGCCGCGGCGGCTTACACCGCCCTGAAGGAAATCTATTCTGTTCTTCCTGAAAACGAGAAAAAACTGAAAATAAAGGCTCTGACAGATAAGGCTGAAAAGCTGTCAAGCATCAGGCGTGATGCCATCCTCGAAAAACTCAGCTCATAAGGTATCATGCATTCGTGCTGTTCTTGCTGTTCAGACAGTTCTTTATCGTGTCACTGATATTGACATATTCTGTCACCAACTCAGGATCGAACTGTGAGCCGCCGTTTTCCCGGATTATGCTCATGGCGCGCTCGTGGCTCATGGGCTCCTTGTAGGGACGGCGGCTGGTCAGCGCGTCATAGGTATCCACGATACTCATGATACGGGCGACCAGAGGGATCTTTTCTCCGGAGAGCTTGTCGGGATAGCCATTCCCGTCCCATCTCTCGTGGTGGCTTCTCGCCATCTGACCTGCCAGTCTGGCAAACTCCTTGTCAGCTATATTCATCTCCAGATATTCGAAAAATTCTCCTCCGAAGACAGTATGCATTTTCATCTCCTCGAACTCCTCGTCCGAGAGTGCGGCAGGCTTCTGGAGCACCGCATCCCTGACGGAGACCTTTCCCACATCATGAAGAGGAGCCGTACGGATAGCCTTTGAAACAATATTTGCAGTCAGATAATTCTCATATTTGGGAAGCTTTGAAAGATGCTCGATAAATGCCTCAAAATAAACCACGGTGTTTTTCAGACGTCCGCCCACTACTCCGTCTCTTGACTCTATCAGAGCAGCGAAGGAGAGGATGATGAAATCGTACATCTTTTCCATATCAGAGAGCGCTCTGCTGACCTGGCTGTTGACATCCGTCTCAAACCGGGAGAGGGAAATCTGATTTGCTATACGCTCCTTCATGACCGTGGGGACGAAAGGCTTTACCATTATGTCTGAGACGCCCAGCTTGAATGCCTGATTCTCTGTCACCGCATCTGACGCCTGCATCATAAAGATAACAGGAATATCCGCGTACTTCGGAGTCTGCTTGATGGTCTCTAAAACCTCCATGCCGCTCATATCCGGCATCGATGAATCCAGCAGGATCAGATTGGGCAAAACCTCTGCATCGCCAAGCAAAACAAGACCCTCTCTGCCCGAGAGCGCCGTCTCAACATCGTATGTATCTTCCAAAGCCTGCTTTATCGTGATGTGATTAAGGATAGCATCATCTATGAGCAGAATTTTTTGCCTTACCTCACTCATTATAAAATCAATATTCCTCCGCCGGCCTGATATACCGTCTCACCCTGTACAAAACAAGTCGTAATCGCGCAGCAAGTGCGCGAATCGACTGTGAACGGTTCCAATTTATCACAAAATTATAATATTTTAAAGCATTTTTTTAGCTCAATCATACGATCCCTGAGCTCCGCCGCGCTCTCGAAATCCAGCTCTGCCGCTGCCTTCTTCATCTGCTTTTCAACACTTGATATCAAGGCTTTCAGCTCCTTCTCGTCCATCGACTCAGGATCCTTCTCAAAGCGCAGCTTTTCCTTCTCCACCTTCTTAGATATGGCGATGAGCTCTCTGACCGCCTTTTGTATCGTGGTGGGTGTGATGCCGTGCTCCTCGTTATAAGCCATCTGCAGCTCACGCCTGCGTTTTGTCTCATCTATCGCCACACGCATGGAATCAGTCATGGTATCGGCATACATGATGACGCGCCCTTCTGAATTTCTGGCGGCGCGCCCTATGGTCTGGATAAGAGATGTCTCACTGCGCAGGAAACCCTCCTTGTCGGCGTCGATTATGGCAACCAGTGTCACCTCAGGGATATCCAATCCCTCACGAAGGAGGTTTATTCCAACCAGCACATCAAAGACATCCAGTCTCAGATCCCTGATGATCTCCGCGCGCTCAAGGGTATCTATATCCGAGTGAAGGTACTTCACCCTCACCCCCGCCTCTCTCAGGAAGCAGTTAAGATCCTCTGCCATGCGCTTTGTCAGGGTGGTGACCAAAACCTTGTGTTTCATCCCGGTCTCTTTATTGATCTCTGAGAGGAGATCGTCTATCTGACCTTTTACAGGCCGCACAAAAACCTCCGGGTCAAGAAGACCTGTGGGTCTGATTATCTGCTCTGCCCGAAGCAGCTCGTGCTCCCTCTCGTAAACACCCGGGGTAGCGGACACGAACAGTATCTGATCTATCTTCTCCTCAAATTCGCCGAAGTTCAGCGGGCGGTTGTCCAGCGCCGAGGGCAGGCGAAAGCCGTACTCCACCAGGGTGGTCTTTCGACTGCGGTCACCGTTATACATGCCTCCGATCTGAGGCACGGTGATATGACTCTCATCCACGATTATAAGGTAATCGTCGGAGAAATAATTCATCAGGGTTATGGGTGTCGCGCCGGGCGGCGTAAACGCCAGATGCCTGGAATAATTCTCGATGCCGGAGCAGAAGCCTGTCTCCTTTAGCATCTCTATATCAAAATTCGTGCGTTCCTCAATACGCTGTGCCTCGATGAGCTTGTCATGGGATCTGAAATATTCTAGTCTCTCCTCAAGCTCTGCCTCTATATTGTCACAGGCTTTCAGTATCTTTTCCCGCGGAACCACATAGTGTGAGGCCGGGAATATGGCCACATGTGAAAGATGTGCGGTTACCTCTCCCGTCAGCACATCAAACTCGGAGATCTTTGATATCTCGTCAAAGTCGAATTCCACACGAATGGCGCTATCGGAGTTTACCGCCGGAAAAATATCCACCGTGTCGCCCTTCATGCGGAAGGTGGCGCGGGAGAAATCCATCTCGCTTCTCACATACTGGATATCAACCAGCTTTTTCGACAGCTCCATGGTGTCCATCACCTGTCCGGGACGAAGTGATACCATCATGCCTAAAAAATCGTCCGGGCTTCCCAGACCGTAAATGCAGGAAACGGAGGATACGATTATAACATCCTTCCTCTCCATAAGCGACGCCGTGGCGGAGAGCCTGAGCTTGTCTATCTCGTCGTTTATGGCTGAGTCCTTTGCGATATATGTATCTGTCGAAGGCACATAGGCCTCGGGCTGATAGTAGTCATAGTAGCTTACAAAATACTCGACGGCATTTTCAGGAAAAAACTCCTTCATCTCTCCGTAGAGCTGTGCCGCAAGAGTCTTGTTGTGGGAAATGATGAGGGTGGGTTTGTTGAGAGCGGCAATCACATTTGCCATGGTAAAGGTCTTGCCGCTGCCCGTCACACCCAGCAAAGTCTGGAATTGATTGCCTTCCTTAAAGCCTTTGACTAATTTTTCGATAGCCTGAGGCTGGTCGCCGGTGGGGGCATAATCGCTGTGAAGCTTAAAATCCATGCGTTACCTCTTTTCCCCGACAGCGAGTCGGTTTATCTGGGTGGCGATATATCCCGCACCATAGCCGTTGTCGATATTGACAACGGAAATACCGTTCGCGCAGCTGTTTATCATGGTCAGAAGCGAGCTCAAGCCCCCGAAGGATGCTCCGTAGCCCACAGAGGTGGGAACGGCGATCACCGGGCAGTCCGCCAGCCCTCCCAACACGCTGGCCAGAGCTCCCTCCATGCCGGCGATGGCAATGATCACGCTGGCCTCCATGATCTCATCCAGGTCATGGGAGATGAAAATGACCGACTTCCCCTCCTCTTTCATCTTTTTCATGACAGCGTAGAGAATATCACGCCCGTTCCTGCTCAGGGCCGTCGTGGTCTCGTCCACCACCAGGATCTGGGTATTGTCATCCACGCAGCGCACGATCTCCGTGAGCTTGCGGTCCTCAAAAGTCAAGCTGTCGATGCGGTCCCGGGCGTGAATATGGGTAATGCCGAATTTCTCAAGCAGTGCTGCGGCCTCTTTGTACATTTTGGACATGTTGATGATGCCACAGACGGAAAACTCCTTTTCCCGGCCCGCAAACAGATTCTGCGCCACAGTGACGCCCGGAATGGTGTTCGCCTCCTGCAGAATCATGGAGATGCCCTGATGCTGAGAGTCTACCATGCTCTTCGGATGCCATGCTTCCCCTTTATAAAACATTTCCCCGCTGGTTGCCGGCTGCATGCCGGCCGCTATGGACATGATCGTTGATTTGCCCGATCCGTTTTCTCCGATCAGACCACGGATCTCACCACGGCAAATCTTAATATCCACGTCCTTCAAAGCAATCGTGGGGCCAAATGCTTTATGCATATGTTTTGCTTCAAATATGACTTCGTGCGCCATCTGTGTTCCTCCCGTATCGAGTTTATACTGTGAAAGTCCAGG
>CALFUE010000063.1 GCA_937916345.1 uncultured bacterium | reverse complement strand
AATGTGATGAGCCATGTTTTTGCGTATTATGAGCTGTTTGAAGACGGGCAGGAGATAAAGGATTACAGGATGGAGCGCATGGGATACGGAAAAGGTTACTACGACAAGTATTTTTACAGGTTAAAGGATTTCAGGAATATCAAAAAGGCGGGGGTCTGCTTCAGGGAGCAGATCGTAGATATGCTGCCTGCGGAAGAGTGGGATGTCAGACTGGATATGCTCTTTTCAAATTTATGACCATAGAAATGAATGAAAAAAAATTACATGAAAAGTTTATGAGAGCTGCCATCGTTCAGGCAAAGAGGGCTTACGCCAATGGCGATGCGCCGGTGGGATGTGTGATCGTGTCCGGGGGAAGGGTGATCGCCCGCTCGTATAATCGCAGGAACAGAGATTCGGATGCTACTGCGCATGCCGAGCTCATCGCCATAAAGAAAGCCTGTAGGAAAACCGGGGATTTCAGGCTGGAGGGATGCAGCATGTATGTCACCCTGGAACCATGCCAGATGTGCGCGGGTGCTTTGGTGCAGTGCAGGATAGACAGGGTGTATATCGGAGCAAAAAGCGAGAAGGCGGGCTGTGCCGGATCTGTCATCGATCTCCTCCATGTGGACAGGTTTAATCACCAGGTTGAGACTGTGTTTGGAGTGCTCGAGGAGGAGTGCGGCAGTATGCTCACGGAGTTCTTCAGGGAACTTAGGAGCGGGAAGAAGCCATGAAAAGAAATGATATAAAAAAACTTGTATTAACGGCGCTGTTTACGGCACTGTGTTTTGTGGGGACAACGGTGATAAAGATCCCGTCGCCCACAGGAGGGTATATTCACCCCGGAGACGGTTTCGTGCTGTTGTCGGGTCTTGTCCTGGACCCCGGTGCCGGAGCCCTCGCTGCGGGATTGGGAAGCGCTTTATCGGATATACTCTCGGGATATATCATCTATGCTCCCGCGACATTCGTGATAAAGGCATTGTGTGCAGTTGTCTGTGCGCTGGCAGCGAAAAGATTATTGAGCGGCAAAAAGACAGCTTCTGTGATCGCAGGCGGAGTGATTGGAGAGTTGGTCATGGTGCTGGGATATTTTCTGTTTGAGGCGTTCTATTCCTGGGCGCTCGCAGGTTTGACCGCGGATTCTTTTTTCGCTGGTGTGTTTTACGGACTGTCAGGAGTGCCTGTGAATGTGCTCCAGGGAGTGACCGGAGTGGTGCTGGCTGTACTGCTCAATCCCGTACTGCAGAAGGCTGAAAAATATTTTTTAAAAAATGCTTGACAATAGATGGTTATTATTGTAATCTATTGTCTGTTGATTGAGCGATAGTGGCGTAGTTGGTAACGCGCGACCTTGCCAAGGTCGAGACCGCGGGTTCGAGCCCCGTCTATCGCTCTTCCGGAACCCCTTGATTTTCAAGGGGTTCTGTTGTTTCCCGTCACCAATTTCGTGGTACGGCAGCGGTCCGTCATACCTCAAAGACGCGCATTTTACGCGCCTCATGGCTTTTCTGGACTTTTTCGTGACGGGGTCATCGCTTGAAGTGCTTATACTGGAGTGACTTATTATCCGTACTTTGGATAATTACACATGATTTTCTTAACGCCCGTACTTTGGGCGTTTAGA
>CALFUE010000062.1 GCA_937916345.1 uncultured bacterium | reverse complement strand
GCGTAGGCGGGGGTAACAAACGAGTCTCAGGCGGGGTTCAATCCCCGTCTGAGATGTATGCTCCGCGAGGATGCGCACGGATTTGCATATGAAATATGCCGGCAAAGCTGGCGCAAATCCGGCGCCAAGTCTCGCGAGCGAGACTTGAATTGAAAGGAGAAGGAAACAAATGAAGTACGGCTTTTTTGACGACGAAAATCTGGAGTATGTCATCACCACTCCAAAGACTCCTCTTCCCTGGATCAATTACCTCGGGATGAAGGATTTCTTCACACTTATCTCAAACACCTGCGGAGGCTACACCTTCTACAAGGACGCAAAGCTTCTCCGTATCACCAGATACCGCTACAACAATGTGCCGGTGGACACCGGCGGAAAATATTACTACATCAATGATAACGGTACAGTCTGGAACCCGGGCTGGCAGCCTGTAAAGACTGAGCTCGACTCCTACGAGTGCAGACACGGCATGGGCTATACAAAGATCAGCTCATCAAAGAACGGTCTCGAGGCCTCATACCTCACCTTCGTACCTACAGACGAGCCCTGTGAGCTCACCAGACTCACCCTGAAGAACACCTCCGGGGAGAAAAAAGACATTAAGCTTTACTCCTTCGTAGAATGGTGCCTATGGAATGCCGACGACGATATGAAGAATTTCCAGAGACTGCTCTCCTGCGGAGAAGTGGAGATAAAGGACAATACCATCTACCACAAGACAGAGTACAGAGAGAGAAGAAACCACTTCGCTTACTACTCAGTCAATGAAAAGATGAGCGGCTACGACACCTCCAGGGACGATTTCCTCGGAGAATACAGAGGCTTCGACGATCCCGAGGTTGTAAAGGACGCCAGGGCAAAGAATTCCGTTGCCAGCGGCTGGTATCCCATAGGCTCCCACGAGCTCACTCTCTCCCTCGCCCCCGGCGAAGAAAAAACTTACGTCTTCCAGCTTGGCTATGTGGAGAATGAGCAGGACAGGAAATGGGAAAAGCAGGATGTCATAAATAAAGAGATCGCCGAGAAGAGGATCGCGAAATTCTCTACTGTTGACGCGGTGGACAAAAGCTTCAGGGAACTCTGTGATTACTGGAAGAACCTCTTCGCTATCTATCAGGTAAAGACCGGGAATACCCATGTAAACCGCATGGTAAATATATGGAACCAGTATCAGTGTATGATCACCTTTAATATGTCGAGGAGCGCGTCATATTATGAGTCAGGTATCGGCCGCGGCATGGGCTTCCGCGATTCCTGCCAGGATCTGCTGGGTTTCGTACATCTGATACCAGGGAGGGCGCGAGAGCGTATCATCGATATCGCTTCAACCCAGTTTGAGAACGGCTCGGCATACCATCAGTATCAGCCCCTCACCAAAAAAGGAAACGCCGACATCGGATCCGGCTTCAACGACGATCCCCTGTGGCTTATCGCCTGTGTTTCCGCATATATCAGAGAGACCGGCGACATTGGCATACTCGATGAGATGGTTCCCTTTGATAATGACATGTCAGTGGCAAAGACACTTATGGGCCACTTAAAGCAGTCCTTTGATTTTACCGTTAAAAACAGAGGTCCTCATGCGCTGCCCCTTATCGGTCGCGCGGACTGGAATGACTGCCTGAACCTCAACTGTTTCTCTGAGCATCCCGGAGAGTCCTTCCAGACCTTCGGACCCTCTGAGGGACCGGTTGCGGAATCCGTGTTCATCGCCGGCATGTTCGTAAAATACGGCACTGAGTACGCACAGCTCTGCGATATCAAGGGAGACAAGGCCGAGGCTGATTACGCCAGAGCACAGGTAAAGGAGATGTACGACGCGGTTGTAAAGAGCGGCTGGGATGGAGAGTGGTTCCTGCGCGCCTACGACTATTACGGGCGCAAGATCGGGTCTTCCGAAAACGTGGAAGGAAAGATATTCATAGAGAGTCAGGGCTGGTGCTCGATAGCGCGCATCGGTGCCGATGAAGGCCTCTGCGACAAGGCCCTGAATTCGGCGGTCAAATATCTGGAATGCGAGCACGGACTGGT
>CALFUE010000061.1 GCA_937916345.1 uncultured bacterium | reverse complement strand
TATGCGGAAGGTCCGACGGTAAAAAGCTCGTAGCGCCCATCCCTTCCGACATGAAGCGCGCGATAAAATACGCTGAAGAATCCGGAGAAAACATGAAGAAGGGATTCCTAAACAATCTGGTGGAGGGCATCAGGGGATGAGCACCCGGGGGTTAAGGGGGTCTTCGCTGGAGGAATTCATTATACGGACCAACGAGGTCTACCGTGACAATAAGCTGGCACTGATCCAAAAGGTTCCGACTCCAATTACACCTGTAAATATTGATAAAGAAACCAGACATATCACACTGGCATATTTTGATCAAAAGAGTACGGTGGATTTTATCGGGGCGGTGCAGGGAATTCCTGTGTGCTTTGACGCTAAGGAATGCGCACTTACAGCCTTTCCGCTTCAAAATATTCATGAGCATCAGGTCAGCTTTATGCAGGACTTTGAAGCGCAGGACGGGGTTGCTTTTTTTCTGATCTATTTTTCGAAGGCGGATGTCTATTATTATCTTTCTTTGAGGGAGCTGCTCGTATTTTGGGATAGGGCAAAAAATGGAGGGAGGAAGAGTTTTACCATGGGTGAACTCACGGAAAAATATTTTTTCGGGCGCTCGAAAAATAACGGGATAATTCCTTATCTCGAGCCCCTCGCGGTCGATCTGGCGGACAGAGAACCTCTATGCTCCGCCACAGATTGACTTGTCTTTGCAGAATGGTTATAATCCGATATATAGGGACGAAGGTATAAAATCTGAATTAGTAAAACAGATAAGTGAGATAATATAAATGAACGATAAAGGACTTCACACACCGGAAGGTGTGCGGGATATATACGGAAAGCCGTGCGAGAAAAAGCTGTACCTTCAGGATATGCTCTTTTCCATCATAAAGGGTTATGGCTACCGTCCGATTGAGACACCGGCCTTCGAATTTTTCGAGACTTTTTCAGACGAGGCAGGAACCACCGATCTCAGGGATATGTTCAAATTTTTTGACCATGAGGGAAATATACTTGTCCTGAGACCGGATATGACACCTCCGATAGTACGCTGTGTCGGAAAATATTTTTCCGGGAGCGACATGCCGAAAAAATTCTGCTATTGCGGAAATACCTTTCTCTCACACAAGAGCTACAGGGGCAAAAAATTCGAATACACGCAGCTGGGGGCTGAGTACCTCGGTGTGGGAAGCGCCGATTCAGACGCAGAGGTGGCTGCTGTAATGATCCGCTGCATGGATGCTTGCGGACTAAGGGATTACAAGGTGATAGCAGGGCACGCGGCTCTTGACGAAGAGGCGATCAAGGCAGCCGGCATCGCACACGAATTTGTGGATGATATCGGAGGGCTTAAGGAGCTTTTTAGAGAGATAAAGGATGAAAAGATCTCAGGTGCCGTAGGCGAGATGATTGCTCTGGAGGAAGCCCTGACTGATCACGGACTCGGCGGCAGAGTGGAATATGAGCTGGGACTTGGATCTACTTATGAGTACTACACCGGCGTGATATTTTCGGTTTATGCGAAGGGCTGCGGACACCCAATAGCTGGCGGTGGCAGATACGACAAATTAGCCAGGCACTTCGGCACGGGGGATGCGGCCATCGGATTTGCCATCACCATCGATTCGCTTTTGGCTACGCTGGAAAAGACAGAGGTGGATTTCTATCCAGGGCAGAGCAGAGTGCTGATCGTATACGATAGAAAAAGACGTAGAAATGCGCTGCAAAAAGCTGCAGAGCTTAGGAAGAACTGTGACTCGGTTGAATTGATGATCAGGCAGAGCAACGCCGGAAATGTTATTTATGAGAGCTATGCCGCTGAAAAAGAAATCGGCGAGATCGTATATATAGAGTGAGAAGAGATGAGTTACGAATATCTGACATGGGCTCTTGGAAAGGGCAGGCTTGCCAAAAAGACAATGGAGCTTCTCGGAATGCTCGGGATACATTGTGAGGAAGTGATGGATCCCGATACGCGCAAGCTGATATTTACAAATGAAGAATTAAAGATGAAATTTTTTCTGGCGAAGGGTCCTGATGTGCCGACATATGTGGAGCTTGGAGCTGCCGATATCGGAGTGGTGGGACTCGACACCATCCATGAGGAAAACAGGGATGTGAAAGAGATACTGGATCTGGGCTTCGGAAAGTGCAGGATGTGTGTCTGCGGTTACGAGGATTCTGCCCACAAGCTGAAGGATCACTCTCAGATAAGGGTTGCGACCAAATACCCTCGTATCGCCGGAGATTATTTCTACCGCAAAAAGCAGCAGACCGTGGAGCTGATCAAGCTGAACGGCTCTGTGGAGTTGGGACCTATCGTTGGAGTGGCGGATGTGATCGTGGATATCGTGGAGACCGGATCTACCTTAAAAGAAAACGGGTTATCGGTGCTTGAGACGGTAATGGATCTGTCGGCCCGGATGATAGTCAATCCGGTCAGCATGAAGCTGGAGAACAGGCGCATCAACGACATAGCTTCGAGGCTTAAGGAAATCATCTGACATCATATTTATGGAGCATACTAATGAAAAGATTAAATATAACCGAAGAGACAAAAAAAGATCTGCTGAGTTCCCTTTTGAAACGCTCGCCAGCCAATTATGCCATGTACAGCGAGACGGTTGAAAAGATAATTGCAAATGTCCGTGAGAACGGAGATAAGGCTCTGTTTGACTACACAAAGGAATTTGACAAGGCGGACATTAATTCCGGAAATATCCGTGTTACAAAGGAAGAGATGGATGCGGCAGTGAGTTCAGTAGACAGCGGGCTCATCGGGGTGCTGGAGAGGGCTGCCGAAAATATCAGATATTATCATTCCCTCCAAAAGAGAAACAGCTGGTTTGATACCAAAGATGGGATCATGCTGGGGCAGAAGATCACTCCCATCGAGAAGGCCGGTGTATATGTGCCGGGAGGAAAGGCCGCCTATCCCTCGTCTCTTCTGATGAATGTCATACCTGCACAGGTTGCGGGAGTAAAACGGATAATTATATCTACCCCCTGCGACGCCGAAGGAAAGGTATATGAGCCGACCCTTGCGGCAGCACGCGTTCTCGGAATAGATGAGATATACAAATGCGGAGGAGCGCAGGCTATCGCCGCCATGGCCTTCGGTACCGGGTCTGTCCCAAAGGTTGACAAGATAACAGGTCCCGGAAATATATATGTAGCTCTGGCAAAAAAGGCGGTATTCGGATTTGTCTCCATCGACTCAATAGCCGGTCCCTCAGAGATACTTGTGCTGGCTGACGACACCGCGGATCCCGGGTATGTGGCCGCTGACCTGCTAAGCCAGGCTGAGCACGATGAGTAATTTGTCTTATTTAAACAAGCACCAATCTGAGAACCATTAGCATAAGTTAATA
>CALFUE010000060.1 GCA_937916345.1 uncultured bacterium | reverse complement strand
GGTGGCGCTTTACCGCAAGTATTAACTGGTGAACAGTCTGAAGATTACACTGTTCGATGGTGTGGAAACCATGTTGAGAGATCTTGCCAAGAAAGGGTTCCAACTTGCTGTCGCAACAGGAAAAAGTAGGGCAGGGTTGGACCGGGTCTTGAAAGAAACCGGACTGACAGCCTGTTTTGATGGAACCCGGACAGTGGACGAGTCTTTATCAAAACCCCATCCATCCATGCTGCTCGAACTTTCAGATGAGCTGCAGGTACCGACAGACCGTATGCTGATGATCGGTGACACCAGCCATGACCTGATGATGGCAAAGAATGCCGGGGTCGCCAGTGCCGCAGTGAATTACGGCGCACATTCTGTCAAGGAACTTGAAGCGATGCATCCCCTGTATATTGCCGATTCAGTGGCATCATTGCATGATTGGCTGCTAAAACATGCCTGACGTTTTGAAGAGGAAATCTTATGAGCGATGAAAACGGAAATGATGGAAAAGCCCTTGAGAAACTGGTTCAGGAGATTGTACGTGAACAACGGGCTAAAAGACGCTGGAGTATTTTCTTCAAATGTGCGTTTATCGTTTTGATTATCTTATTCTTCTTTCTGATTAAGTCCATTGGAAACAGCGGAAGCAAGTCTGTACCGGACAAACCGCATACCGCCATGATTGAGGTCAAGGGGGCAATTGCCTCCAACACCACGGCATCGGCGAAAAACCTGATCAAGGCCATTGACAAGGCATTTGATGAACCACAGGTGAAGGGGGTCATTTTAAAGATGAACAGTCCTGGTGGCAGTCCTGTCCAGTCAGGAATGGTCTATGATGAAATCATGCGGCAGAAAAAGCTGCATCCTGACAAGCCGGTCTATGCAGTTGTTGAAGATATCTGCGCATCTGGCAGTTATTACATCGCGGCGGCGGCAGACAAGATTTATGTGGACAAGGCAAGCCTCATCGGTTCCATCGGCGTGTTGATTGACGGTTTCGGTGTGAACAAGCTGATGGACAAGGTCGGTATCGAACGCCGCCTGCTGACAGCCGGCAAATACAAGGGGTTCCTGGATACCTTCAGTCCCCAGTCTCCCGAACAGGTCGCCTATGCCAAGGAGATGCTTGGGAAAATCCATGAACAGTTCATCACGGCTGTGAAAGAAGGCAGGGGCAAACGGCTGAAAAATGACAGCAGGCTTTTCACAGGACTGGTTTTTGTCGGTGAAGAAGCCGTCGGACTGGGATTGGCTGACGGTTTCGGCACCATCAGAAGCGTTGCCGAGGATGAAATCAAGGCGAAGGAAGTGGTCAACTACAGCATCAAGGAAAATTTCGGTGACCGGATACTGAAGAAATTCGGGACAGCTGTCGGTTATGGTGCTGTCAAGGCAGGATTGGATAAGGAGTCCCTTCATCTTGAATGATGTTTTTGAATCAAGGATAGATATCTTTATGGATAAGGCAGAAAAAGGGCAGCAGCTGGATTTCTTTGAAAACGATGATCCAGAAGAGACTGTACAAACACCCGGATACCGTCAGCAACTTGAGGCGATCCTGGAAAAAACGGACGATTTCCGCATCATTGAACGGGTACCCATCACGAAAAGCCACATCCCCCTGCCTTATCCGCTCACTGACAGGGTAGGGGATGAGATATCCATTGTTTTCCTGGATACGGAAACAACCGGTTTATCCACCAATACGGAGCAGATCATTGAACTGGGAATGGTTTCCGCCTCTTTTTCCCCATCCCAAAAGAAACTGGTTTCTATTGACCGGATTTTCAGTGAATATGAGGATCCTGGAAAACCGATTCCTGAGGAAATCAGCAAACTGACCGGCATCACTGACCAAGATGTCAAAGGGCAAAAAATAAATGATACTGCGGTCAAAGAGACCCTTGATGGCATTGAACTGATTGTCGCCCATAATGCCGGGTTTGACCGTCCGTTCTTTGAGAAACGTTTCCCTGACTTGGAAAACAAGAAATGGGCATGTTCCCTGAAAGGAGTGGACTGGAAGTCTTTTGACATCAGCAATCACCGCCAGGAAGAGCTGCTGCATGGCATCGGCTATTTTTATGAAGCGCATCGGGCATCCATCGACTGTCTTGCCTTGGCGTGGTTCATGCATATCAGACAGGATGTCTTTGCCAATCTTCTGGAAAACGCCGCCCAAAACAGTATTATTGTTCATGCGTTCGGCGCACCGTTTGACACCAAAGACCAGTTGAAAGCCCGTGGATACCGTTGGGACGATGGTTCTTCTGGTTCCAACAGGCATTGGTGGTGTGAGATTCCTGAAGAAGGGCTTGCAGAAGAACAGGCTTTCCTTCGAGTGCTTTAATACTTCTAACGGTTACGGCTATTCGGATCTTGGAAGGGATACCCTTGAGCGGATTTACAGTGATGTATTTGAGACGGAGGATGCGCTGGTGCGCCCCCAGATCACCTGCGGGACTCATGCCCTGGCGCTGGCTCTCATGAGTAACCTGCGTCCCGGCGATGAGGTGTTATCCCCTGTGGGGAAGCCTTACGATACCCTTGAGAGCGTCATAGGGATTCGACCCGCGAAGGGCTCTCTGGCTGAGTATGGCGTGACTTACCGCCAGGTTGATCTCCTTGCGCAAAGTGAGCTTGACTACGACGGCATAAAGACAGCCATCAACAAGAATACAAAGCTTGTCACCATACAGCGCTCAAAGGGCTATGAGTTCCGAAAAACCTTCAGTGCGAATGAGATAGGAGAGCTTATTGCCTTCATAAAAAACATTAAGGATGATGTGATATGCATGGTGGATAATTGCTACGGGGAGTTCGTGGATGACACCGAACCCTCACAGCATGGGGCGGACATGTGTGTGGGCTCCCTTATAAAAAATCCCGGCGGCGGTCTGGCTCCTGTAGGGGGCTATATCGCGGGCAGAGCCACCTGCGTTGAAAACGCGGCATACAGGCTTACGAGCCCGGGACTCGGCAAGGAGGTTGGAGCTTCTTTGAATGTAATGGGAAGCCTGATACAGGGATTATTTATGGCGCCTGTTGTCACTGCAAACGCCTTAAAGACATCAATCTTTGCCGCGAATATCTTTGAACCTCTGGGAATGTCCGTCATACCCGGCGCTTCAGAAGAGAGGCATGATATAATACAGGCCATTGAGCTGGGGAGTGAGGAGAGGCTGCTCGCTTTTTGCCGGGGGATACAGGCGGGAAGCCCCGTGGACAGCTTTGTTACACCTAAGCCTTGGGATATGCCGGGTTACTCGGATCAGGTTATAATGGCGGCGGGGACCTTTGTACAGGGTTCATCAATAGAGCTGTCTGCCGACGGCCCCCTAAAAGCACCCTACAATGTGTATTTTCAGGGCGGTCTGACCTATTATCAAGGAAAGCTGGGGATACTGACTGCTCTAAAAAATCTTTACGACAGAAATCTTGTGGAATTGCCGATGCTGTGATATAATTCCTTGTCAATGATGTTTCTGCGATGATAAATGAATATCAAAGAAATGCCAAGTGTTGACAGACCTTATGAGAAGTGTCTCCGCTACGGTACGGGGGCTTTGAGTGATGCCGAGCTTCTGGCGGTGGTACTCCGTACGGGATCAAAGGGATGCGACGCGCTGGATTTGGCGGGGCGCATACTTTTGAAGGATAACGGAGGTCTCCTCAACCTTCACGATATGAGCATCAGCGAGCTGTGCTCCTTTGAGGGTGTGGGCAGGGTAAAAGCGGTGCAGATGAAGTGTATTGCCAGGATCTCGGAGCGCATTGCCTCAAGCGTGCGGTCAAAGGGTGTGAGCCTTGATTCACCTGGAAAGGTGGCGGATTACTATATGGAAAGGCTGCGCCACGAAAAAAAGGAAGTCCTGCTGCTTTGCATGATGGATATAAGATCACATATAATAGCGGACGAGGTGATCTCGGTTGGATCGGCAACTGCATCGGTGGCGGGTCCGAGAGAGGTTTTCATGGCTGCGCTGAACCATGGGGCAGTGAGCATGATAATGCTTCACAATCATCCAAGCGGTGACCCTGCTCCTTCGTCTGCGGATATCGAGGTGACAGAACGCATAGCCTATGTGGGCAGGATGCTTGAAATACCGCTGAATGATCATATAATAATCGGAGACAATTGTTATTACAGCTTCAGGGAAGAAAAAAAATTAGGTAGTATTTAAAAATAACAAAGAGGAATTTTTATGGGCTCAAATGTATACGGCATAGATCCCGGAACCTGCAATCTGAAGGTGTTCAGCCAGGCTACCGGAAAGATATATAACGAGAAGAACACGGTGGCTATCATAAATGAGGATACCCTCTATGCATTCGGGAACGAGGCTTACGCCATGTTCGAGAAGGTTCCGGAAAACATACAGGTATCCTTTCCCGTAAATGTGGGAGTCATTTCCAGCTACAATTACGAGCAGGCAATGATTTTTGAGTTTTTGGAGAAGCATTCCAAGGGCAGGATCAAAGGCGCCGAGTTTATAGTGGCTGTACCCACTGATATCACGGAGGTTGAGAAGAAAGCGTTCTTTGATCTTTTGTACAAGTCAAAGGCGAAGCCAAGGAGTGTTCTGGTGTGTGACAAGCCCATCGCATCGGCAGTAGGACTTGGTCTGGATGTCAATGAGCCCACCGGCGTGATGATCGTCGATATGGGAGCCGACACCACGGAGATCAGTGTCATATCCTTGGGTGGTCTTGTCATATCATCTCTCCTTGATTTCGGGGGCAACAGGATAGACGAGTCTATTATCTCCTGTATCAGAAAAGAGTTTAATCTGCTGATCGGGAAAAAGACCGCATGCCAGCTAAAGGAGACCATCGGTTCCGCGCTGCCGGGTTATACGGATGAGATAACTGTGGTGGGCAGAGATGTGGTGAGCGGTTTACCTATTGAGATGACGATCGCTGCAGAGGTGATTTACAAGGCAATCACTCCGGATCTGGAGGAGTTCTGCTCCAATATCAAGCTCATGCTGGAGCATGTTCCGCCGGAATTGGCGAGAGATGTGGTGGCGTCAGGTATTTACCTCACCGGGGGCACCTCAAAGATAAGGGGTGTAGACCAGCTTTTTTCCGATGTTTCCGGAATAAGGGTAAATCTGTGTGAGAACCCTGAGGAGAGTGCGGCGAGAGGACTGGTAAAGATCGTGTCAGATCCTAAATACAGGAATCTTCCCTACACCATGAAAGCCAGAAATATAAGATGAGAAAAAAAAACAAAATAAACATCAGACCCAGGAGTGTCCTGATCGTATTGACGATCCTGCTCTTTGGCGTCATGTTGGCAAATTATATATTTGATTTCAAACTTACCTCGTTAAATACGGTTACGGGGTACGTTTTTGTGCCTGTGCAAAACGGTCTGGGCTATGTGGGAAGCGCTATCTCGGATTCTGTCACCAGATACGCGAAAATGTCTGAGGTCTACGATGAGAATGTCAGGTTAAAGGCACAGGTGGACGAGCTGAACGATCAGGTGAATTCTCTGAAGCTGGCGCAGTATGATGTGGAAAAGCTGAAAAGTCTATTGGAACTGGGGGAGACATACTCCCAGTACAATAAAAAATCTGCCACCATAATAGGCAAGGATCCCGGCAACTGGTTTGAGAATTTCACAATCAATCTGGGTACGAAGGACGGCATAGAGGTGGGGATGAATGTGATCTCCGATGAGGGACTCTGCGGCATCGTGGTTGACGCGGGCGCCAATTACTCCAAGGTGAAATCCATAATAGACGACCTATCCAGCGTCTCGGCTATGGTGCTCTCCACATCGGACAATCTGCTGGTGAACGGATCCCTTACCAGCATGGACAGTGACGGCACCATAGAGTTTACAAACTTAAGAGACGACCATGACAATGTTGTGGTGGGAGATCAGATCGTCACCTCCTACATCAGCTCAGAATATCTGCCGGGAATACTGGTGGGATATGTAAGCGAGATTCATCGTCAGTCAAATAACCTGACAAAGGCCGGAAGGCTGACGCCGGTGGTGGATTTTGAGAGACTCAAATATGTGTATGTGATCACCGATATGAAGGAAGATATGGAATGATTAGAGCAATAGTCACATTTATCACGGCAGCGATATGCTTTGTACTGCAGACATCCTTCTTTCCCTTTCTGCCATTCTTATCTGTGTCGCCGAATCTGCTCATCATATTGACCAGCTCAATAGGGTTTATGAGGGGAGAGAAGGACGGCATGCTGACTGGTCTTCTCTGCGGTATGCTGATCGATATTTTTTACGGTGATATACCGGCGCTGAACGCGCTGTTCTTTATGTATATCGGTTATGTCAATGGGCTTTTGT
This sequence comes from uncultured bacterium, assembly GCA_937916345.1. Classification (GTDB taxonomy): domain Bacteria; phylum Bacillota; class Clostridia; order Lachnospirales; family Lachnospiraceae; genus RGIG6904. The sequence goes on along the minus strand of CALFUE010000060.1, from coordinate 8,390 downwards.
TCAGGTTCTTTTATCCGGAGGACATAAAGCTTCCCATGATCGCTATCGCTGTATCCGATATCGCATACAATTTGGCTGTTTTCTTCTTCCTGTTCCTATTCAGGAACAGGACTGATCTGGTGTTCTACATCACCCATATCATTCTGCCGGAGCTGGTCATTACGCTGCTCTTCATGCTGGTGCTCTACTTCGTGCTGATGAAGGGAAACGGTCTGCTGGAAAACTACGAGAAACAAAGGAACAGGGAATAAACATTGAGTGACAGGGAAGAATCACAGGTATTCAAGGACAATTTCATATCGAGGTTTCTGATACTTATAGCTATCTATCTGATCCTTTTAGTGATCGTGATGTACCATTTCTTTAACCTGCAGATAGTGAACGGCGAGTCCTATCAGGACAGCTATACCATACACATCGTTAAGAATAAGACTCTTTCGGCTGCCAGGGGAAATATCTATGACAGGAACGGAAATGTGCTGGCGTACAACGAGCTCTCATACACTATCACCATAGAGGACAACGGAACCTACGAGAATTCCACTGAAAAGAACAAGACCATAAATGATACTATACTGTTCGTCCTTCACACCCTTGACGATGCCGGAGATGAGATGACCGGTGATTTCGAGGTAGCGCTGGAGAACGGAGAGTTTACCTTTAATGTATCCGGAAGCAGGCAGGAGAGATTTCTTGCCGATATCTACGGAAAGAACAGTTACTCCGAGCTGGGTTCACTGACGGGAAAGCTGGGCTATAATCCCTCCTTTGCCACGGCGGACCGGGTGATGGAATATCTCTGCGACAGATTCGGTGTGGATGAGACACTGGAGATAAATGACCGCTACAGGATAGCAGTGATAAGATACCGCATGAGCCTGAACAGCTACAAGAAATATATATCCACGGATATCGCGTCCAATGTCTCCGAGCGCACGGTGGCAGTCATAAGCGAGCACATGAACGAGCTCCAGGGTGTGGAGATTGCCGAGGATACCATCAGGCGCTACAATGACGCGAAATACTTCGCCTCCATAATCGGTTACACCGGAAGGATATCCGAGAGCGAGTATGAGAAGCTGTCTGCTGAGGACGATTCCTACTCCCTTACCGATGTGGTGGGTAAATCCGGCGTGGAGCAGTACATGGACAGGACATTAAAAGGCACAAAGGGTCTCGAGAAGGTTTATGTGGATGTGCTGGGCAAGGAGCTGGATACACTGGAGTATATGGAGCCGACTGCCGGCAACAATGTTTATCTGTCCATAGACAGTGAGCTGCAGAAGGCCTGCTACAGCCTGCTTGAGCAGGAGATAGCCGGAATACTTTACTCGAAGATCGTAAACTCCAAGACATATGAGTCAAAGGGCTCATCGGACATCATGATACCTATATATGATGTCTATAATGCCCTGATAAACAATAATGTCATCAGTATCTCGAGCATGGGGCTTGACACGGCTTCTTCCGAGGAGAGACGGATAAACGATCTCTACCTCTCTTACAGGGAGACCGTCATGGACAAGCTTGAGGAGGAACTGACAGGAGATGAGCCGGGCATTTACTCGGAGCTGCCAGAGGATATGGCGGTATACGAGAGCTATGTGGTATCACTTCTCCAGAATAACGGTGTATATGATACCGAAAAGATAAAATCGGATGATCCGACCTACAGTTCCTGGAAAAACGATGAGATCACACTCCAGGATTACCTGCGCTTCCTCATAAGAGAGCAGTGGATCGATGTGACAAAGCTCGAAATAGACAGTCGTTACTCCGATTCCGAGGAGGTTTATGATGTGCTGGTGCAGTATCTGCGTGATGCGCTCGTGACGGACAACGGATTTTCAAAGCGCATATACCGGTTCATGATAAAGGAGGACATCATCACAGGTGTAGATCTGGCGTTGATACTATATGCGCAGCAGTTTTTAAGCTTTGACGATGAGATGATCGATGCTTTAAGAGACGGTAGTGTTTCGGCCTATGATTTCTTTATGGAAAAGATCGCAGATATGGAGATTACTCCGGCGGAGCTGGCGCTTGATCCCTGCACCGGCTCCGTTGTTATGACTGATCCTGCCTCAGGAGAATTGCTTGCCTGCGTCTCATATCCGGGTTATGACAATAACCGCCTGGCAAATGTGGTGGACGCGGCTTATTATAACAAGCTGAGCAGTGATCTCTCGAGTCCCTTCTATAACCACGCGACTCAGGAGAAAACGGCTCCCGGATCAACCTTCAAGATGGTGATCGCCTCTGCGGGACTCACAGAGGGAGTCATTGATACAAACATCGAGATCAGATGTGACGGTATATTCACAAAGGTCGAGAACGGCCCTAAATGCTGGAAATATCCTTCAAACCATGGTGAGGAAAAGCTGGTGGAAGCCATCAGGGATTCATGCAATGCCTATTTTTACGAGGTGGGTTGGAGACTTTCGCAGAAGGGCGAGAATTATGATGAGAAGACCGGTATCGAGAAGATCGAGAAATACGCCTCTCTCTTCGGATTAAATGAGAAGACCGGAGTGGAGATAGTAGAGTCCGAGCCGCAGATCGCCACCGAGTATCCCATCACGGCATCCATAGGACAGAGTAATAATAACTACACCACCATATCCCTCTCCAGGTATATCACTGCGGTGGCCTCAAAGGGAAATGTATACAAATACACGGTGCTTAGCAAGGTGACAGATTCAGCGGGAAGACTTTTAGAGGATTACTCCCCTGAGGTGATGCGCAGGATCACCGAGATAACTCCCGGATCCTGGAGAGCCATCCAGAAGGGAAACCGCGAGGTGTGCCGCAGCATGGAGAGCTTCGACAAGTTCTTCGACGAGTATGATATCGAGATCGCCGGAAAGACCGGAACCGCCCAGCAGGTAGTAACCAGACCGAACCACGCGCTTTTCCTGGGGTACGCGCCATATAACAGCCCGAAGGTAACTATTGCGACGAGGATCGCCTACGGCTATACCTCACACAATACGGCTGACCTTGCTGCTGATATACTGGAGGTATATTTTGGAACCACGCCTGTGGAGGAGATGGTGACGGGAAGAGCCAGAAATGTTTCAAGCAGTGCAAACAGTGTTACGGATTAAGGATCATGTTAAAATACCTTAAGAGATATTCAATAAAAGATTATGATTTCTGGCTGGTCATATTGATGATCGTCGTCACGGTGATGGGTATTCTGGTCATCGGCTCGGCCTCCAGCGAGAGCAACCAGAACAAACAGATACTGGGACTGGCTCTCGGGCTTTTTTCCCTGATTGTCGTTTCACTGGTGGACTATCATTTTGTGCTGAAGTTTCGCGTGCTTTTTTATCTGGTTGACATAGGACTGTTGTTAAGTGTTATTTTCTTCGGAGTAGAGGTCTTCGGGGCAAAGAGATGGCTTGAGATCGAGCAGATAGGATTGCGTTTTCAGCCATCGGAGCTCTCAAAGGTCATCATCATATTGTTTTTCGCGGGATTTTTTGAGAAGCACATGGAAAAGCTCAATACCGTAAAGATTCTTCTGTTATCGGTGATACTTGCCGCCTTTCCCATGGCTTTGGTGGTGATTGAGGATCTGTCCACCACGGTGGTGACGCTTTTAATTTTTATTACCATCTTGTTTATTGCGGGAATTAGTTATAAAATCATAGTAGTGGTTTTGGCGATAGGGATACCGGCTGCGGTTATACTCATCTATGAGATATTTGAGGGGAATCTCCTGAAGGGGTATCAGCTGATCCGTATCCTGGCGTGGCGTTATCCGGATGAATACCCGGACGATTCCATGCAGCAGCAGAACGCGATAATAGCCTTCGCCAGCGGAAGACTCTGGGGAAAGGGGCTTTACAATTCAGGCTCTGACTCGGTCAAGAACGGCGGCTTCATCTCAGAACCCCAAAATGACTTTATCTTTGCGGTGGTAGGAGAGGAACTGGGCTTCGTGGGCAGTGCTGCGATCGTCATATTGCTTTTTGCCATAGCGGTCAGATGTCTCTATTTGGGGATCGTCTCAAAGGATCTCTCCGGGAGGATCATCTGCTGTGGTATGTCGGCTTTTATAGCATTCCAGACACTGATAAATGTCTGTGTGGTGACCGGGCTATTGCCGAACACAGGTCTGCCGCTCCCATTTGTGAGCTACGGTCTGACCAGTCTTGTCACTTTGTATTTAGGTATGGGGGTAGTATTAAATGTAGGTCTTCAGAGGAGGAAGGCCGGACGGGGGTAATAGCATGAATGTTGGTCTGATCGCTCATGATTCAAAGAAAAAGCTGATGCAGAATTTCTGTATAGCTTATCGCGGCATATTATGTAAACATACACTGTACGCCACGGGTACCACCGGGCGTCTGATAGAGCAGGTCACAAATCTGAATATCCACAAATATCTGGCGGGCAGTCTTGGGGGAGATGAGCAGCTGGGGAGCCAGATAGAGAACAATGAGATAGATCTTGTGATATATCTCAGGGAGCCGAAGCTCCCGAAGGCTTCCGATCCCGATCCCAGTTCCATTACTAATCTTTGTGATATACACAATATTCCTGTGGCCACAAACCTGGCTACTGCGGAAGCTTTGATACATGCTCTTGACAGAGGAGATTTGGATTGGCGTGAAATGTACAAATAATACCAAAAAAATACTTTGCCTGCTGCTGACCGGCCTGCTGCTGGCAGGATGCGGTGAGCGGGAGATAGAATTCGATCATGTTTATGATATATCTGACACTTACACAAAGATAGGGGAGACGCTTGATGATTCATCGGACTACCCCTATTTTGCCACTGAAAAATGTGTCGCGCCCGACGAATTCACGGCAAACGAGGCGGTATCCGATACTGTGAGCGAGGCTATAGGTCTCTTTGATCTCACAGATTCAAAGGTAATCTATCAAAAGAACATCTACGAAAAGCTGTACCCGGCTTCCGTGACAAAAATCATGACATGCTATTTGGCATTGAAGTATGGGAAATTGACAGATATCGTGAAGGTATCAGAAAAGGCTGTAGATCAGGCTTCCGATTCCTCAGTCTGCGGGCTCGAGGCAGGAAACGAGTTAACTCTCAATGATCTGTTGTACGGACTGATGCTGCGCTCCGGAAATGACGCGGCAGTAGCTGTGGCAGAGCATATTTCCGGTTCTGTGGAGGAATTTGCGGAATTGATGAACCAGGAGGCAGCGATGCTTGGTGCCACCGGCACTCATTTTGTCAATCCCAACGGTCTTCACAGCTTTGAGCATTTCACCACGCTCTACGACATTTATCTCATATTCACGGAGGCGATGAAGACCCCCGGGTTTTCTGATATTGTGGGCACCGCCTACTATGAGCCAAAGGTTAAGAGAAGTGACGGCAGCGACTACGATCTGCGCTGGACAAATACCAACAAATACATAAACGGAGACAATATGCCGCCTGAGGGCGTGACGATCACAGGGGGAAAGACAGGAACCACATCCGCAGCCGGCTACTGTCTGGTTGTAAGCGGAGTGAACGCCGCCGGTCATGATGTGGTTGGTATAGTACTGAAGGCTGACAGCAGATATAATCTTTACTTTGTCATGAATCAGATTTTGACATTGAATTGATTTTATGATACAAATTGCACACAACGTGTGCGTGCTGAGTATCATGGTCGGGGCAAAATACCTTTTGACCCCGACATCATTTTATGATATGATAATGGTTTGGGTTTGAAAATTTTTTACAGAGGTGATAAGTATGATACATCCATCGTATGTGGAATTGATGAAAGTCGTGAATGAGGGTGTTGACGGAGGCGAGGAGCCTGTGGTAAACAGCCGTTATTCCATTGTTATTGCTGCCGCAAAAAGAGCCAGACAGCTCATCGGCGGCGCTGAACCAAAGGTTGCAATGAAACACACCGTAAAGCCTCTGTCTTTGGCTGTGGAGGAGCTGAATGACGGTGTGGTGAAAATACTGCCCTCAGAGGAAGAGTGATCTTATGATCATCCATGTCATTTCACTTGGGTGTGACAAGAACAGGACCGACACGGAGGCAATGCTGGCACTTTTGTCGGAGGCCGGGCATATAATAACCGACGAGGCAGACAAGGCCGAGTTGATCCTTATAAACACCTGCTGTTTTATCGGAGATGCCAAGGAAGAGAGCGTAAAGACCATAATAGAGGCAGGAAATATGAGGGATGTCGCCGAAACACCCTGCAGGTTTGTTGTTGTGTGCGGATGCCTGGCTCAGCGCTATTATTACGAGATGGAAGAAAGCCTGCCTGAGGCGGATGCTGTGGTGGGAACCACGGCCTTTGACCGCATAGCTGATATCGTGGCAGAGTTGGAGGAAAAGGGCGGAAGACCCGGGTTTATATCCTGCATTGAGCCGGTGGACAGACTTCCCGCGGTAAAGAAACGATTTCTCACCACGGGCGGCCATTACGCCTACCTAAAGATCGCCGAGGGATGTGACAAGCGATGTACCTACTGTATCATACCCTATGTCAGGGGCAGATACAGGAGCTATCCGATGGAGGAGCTTGTGTCTGCCGCTGAGTCCATGGCGGCAAACGGCGTGAAGGAGCTGATACTTGTGGCTCAGGAGACGGATCTATACGGCACGGATCTCTACGGCAAAAAAAGTCTCCACACTCTGCTTGAAAGACTGAATGATATAGAAGGACTTGTCTGGATCAGGATCCTGTATTGTTATCCGGAGGAGATATATGACGAGCTGATAGATGCCATGAAGCGGCTGCCAAAGGTGGTTCATTACCTGGATATACCGATACAGCATGCCTCAGACGAGATACTGTCCGTGATGGGCAGAAAGACCAGACGCGCCGCCATCGAAAAAAATATAGCCAGGCTGCGGAGAGAAATACCCGATATAGTGCTTCGCACCACGCTTATTACCGGATTTCCCGGGGAGAAGAGAAAACACTTCGGGGAGCTTTTGGAATTTGTCAAAAAGATGCGCTTCGAGCGGCTGGGCGTTTTCCCGTTTTCCAGAGAAGAGGGAACGCCGGCAGATGAGATGCCCCATCAGGTTCCGGGCACCATCGCCAGAAGACGGGCGGATATTATAATGCGCGAGCAGCAGGATATATCACTCACCGCAAACGAGCGCCTCATTGGAGAATACATAAAAGTAGTCGTGACCGGTTACATACCGGACATGGATCTGTATGTGGGAAGGAGTTACGCGGATGTGCCCGATGTGGATGGAGGCGTGTTTTTCTCATCAAGCGAACCCCTCGTCAGCGGTCAGTTTGTGGTATGCCTGATCAGCGAGGCCAACGATTATGATTTGATCGGAGAGTACTATGAACCTGCCGAATAAACTCACTTTGCTTCGTGTCATCATGATACCGTTACTGGTGGTTTTCCTGCTGGTTCCGGCGTTTCGTAGCTTTGGGGACTACGCGGCTTTTGCCGTATTTCTTCTGGCGTCGATCACTGATATGCTTGACGGCTATATCGCCAGGAAATACAACATGATCACCAATTTCGGCAAATTCATGGATCCTCTGGCGGATAAGCTTTTGGTGTGCTCTGCCATGATATGCCTCATTGAGATGGGGCGCATCCCGTCGTGGGTAGTGGTCATTATAATATCGAGAGAGTTTATTATATCGGGCTTCAGGCTCATTGCCTCGGAACGGGGGTTCGTCATTGCGGCGAATATCTTTGGAAAGATAAAGACCGTATGCCAGATGATTATGATACTAATGTTGATATTGTATTTCGATAACGATATCTACAGGATATGCTGTCAGGTGCTGATAATAATATCGGTTGTTCTCACGGTTTTGTCTCTGGTTATATACATGTGGCAGAACAGATCCGTGCTGTCGGAGGGAAAGTGATGCGTGTTATCGCCGGGACAGCCAGGAGGCTTTACCTGAAGACATTAGAGGGTGAGGCGGTTCGTCCTACCACGGATCGGATCAAGGAGACTCTGTTTAATATCATACAGCAGGACATACCCGGATGCAGGTTTTGGGATCTATTTGCGGGGAGCGGGGGCATCGGTATCGAGGCCTTGAGCAGAGGCGCAAGTCACGCGCTTTTTGTAGATAGGGATCCGAAGTGCATTGATATAATAAAAGATAACCTGACACACACAAAACTGATTGATAATGCTGAAATAAAAAGAGGCGATGCGGCATCTGTTTTAAGCCATATTTCCGGGGAGGGAGCTGACATCATATTTATGGATCCGCCCTATGGAAAAAGCGCCTACGAGTCTGTGCTGAGCGTCATTTCCGGAAACAAAGCTTTGCTTTCCGGAACGGGCTATATCATAGTAGAGGAAAATATAGAAGAAGATTTTTCTGGTATCGAATCGCTGGGTTTTCATATAATAAAAGAAAAATATTACAAGACAAATAAACATGTGTTTTTGGAG
>CALFUE010000059.1 GCA_937916345.1 uncultured bacterium | reverse complement strand
GGAGACCTGTCACAAGGGGCTGTACATCATAGGAGACGGCTCAGGTGTGACACATTCATTATCACACGCATCTGCCAGCGGAGTTTATGTGGCTGACAGGATAGCGGAGATCGGAGGTTGAAATGGGGAAGCATGTATTCGGGGTTGATGTGGGAGGAACTAGCATAAAGATGGGGCTCTTTGACGAGTCCGGTTCCATTCTTGACAAGTGGGAGATCGAGACCAGGTCTGCCGACGGCGGAAAGGAGATACTTCCCGACATCGCCGACGCCATAATTGAGGCGCTGGGCAGAGATGATATAGCAAGGAGCGATGTGGAGGGCATCGGAGTGGGGGTTCCCGGACCGGCGCTCTCTGATGGTACGGTGCCGCTGTGCGTGAATTTGGGCTGGAGAGAGTCCGTGGATGTGGCAAAGGAGCTTGAGAGGCTCACAGGCATAAAGACAAAGGTAGGAAATGACGCGAATGTGGCCGCTCTGGGTGAGGCATGGAAGGGCGCCGGAGCCGGCGTAAAGAACGCCGTGATGGTGACTCTGGGCACCGGAGTGGGAGGAGGCATCATCATAGACGGAAGGATAGTACACGGTGTACACGGAGCCGGCGGAGAGATAGGACATATCAATGTGAATCCTGACGAACTGATCCCCTGCAACTGCGGCAGGAAGGGATGTCTGGAGCAGTACGCTTCAGCCACGGGAATTGCCAGACTCACCAGAGACAGGCTTTCAAAGGATGACAAGGCTTCGTCTCTTCGCAATATAACGATTACGGATATTACGGCAAAGGATCTGTTCGACGCATTCAAGGCCGGCGATGAGCTGGCTGTCGAGGTGGGCGAGCAGTTCGGAGAGATATTGGGCAGAGCACTGGCAAATATCTCAAATACAGTGGATCCGGAGATGATCGTTATCGGTGGTGGCGTCTCAAACGCGGGGGATGTGCTCATTCCTCTCATCAGGAAATATTTTGAGAAATATACATTCGCGTCTGTGGCAACTACCATGATCCGTCTTGCGACTCTCGGCAACGACGCCGGAATTTACGGCTGCGCCAGACTTGTTTTAGATTAATTCTGTTCTTCAGTCGGATACGGTATCGGCATCCGACGGACTAAAGTCAGATAATAAACTGGCGTTATTAGAGGAGCCAAGTAGAGGAAAGCGTCTCTGTAAGTCCCTGATTATTGACGGTGCATGCAACTGATGAAAATGAGGCAGGGAAAACATCAAACAGGATAGTAAAGTTTGGCGGAAAAACCGTCAATAATAGAGGAGTAATATAATAAATGGATTACGGAAAAAACGGGATAAAAAACAGAGAGCGGAACCTCCTGGCACTCTCTCCAAAGATGGGGAAAAAGGTGGGAGCCTGGTCATTGAAGCTTTTGCTGGTGGTTCTGCTTTTTGCTGTTGTGGTGGGGATAATGTTTATGTTTGGCATATACAGAGGGATTATCGATTCCTCCCCCAGCATCAGCGATATCGACGCTACGCCCACAGGCTTTCTGTCGACAGTGCTGGATGCGAAGGGAAACACCACCGCGACCCTTGTGGCATCGGGCTCAAACAGAGTCTATGTCACTATTGACGAGATCCCGGAGTCGCTGCAGTACGCCTTCGTGGTCATAGAGGATGAGAGATTTTTTGAGCACAAGGGCATAGATCTGAAGGGTATTGTCAGAGCGGGCTTTCGGGCTTTTAGTTCGGGTTCCCTGTCACAGGGAGCTTCCACCATTACCCAGCAGCTTTTGAAAAATAATGTGTTCAAGACCTGGACGAATGAGAGTTCCGACCTGGAGAGGATCGTTCGAAAGATTCAGGAGCAGTATCTGGCTTTGGAGCTGGAAAAGGTGGTGGACAAGAAGTGGATACTGGAAAACTACATGAACACTGTAAACCTTGGGCAGAACACTCTGGGCGTTCAGGCCGCTTCCAAGAGATATTTCGGAAAGGATGTCTCAGAGCTCACGATCTCGGAATCAGCCGTCATAGCGGGGATCACCAAGAATCCTTCCGCCTATAATCCCATTTCACACCCAAAGAAAAACGCGGAGCGCAGATCCATAATCCTCGCGTACATGAGGGATCAGGGTTACATAACAAAAAATGAGTACCAGGAGGCGATTGACGATGATGTCTACGACAGGATCCAAACCCACAACAGCTCTCTCGAGGAGACGGCTCAGGTCAATTCTTACTTTGTGGATGCCCTCACAAACGAGGTCATAAAGGATCTGATGGATATAAAGGGATACAACAAGGCTCAGGCCTACAAGGCTCTTTACAACGGAGGTTTGACCATTTATTCCACCCAGGATCCCGTGCTTCAGCAGATCTGCGATGAAGAAGTAAACAATATAGACAATTATTCCTCAGGCACGAAATATTCGTTTACCTTTGCGCTGAGCATATCCGACGATGACGGCGAGGTGTCGAATTACGACGAGCAGACCATGCTCTCATATTACCAGAGCGCGGATTCGTCCTATTCCATCACTTACTCCACGGAGGAGGATGCCTACACCGCCTACGAGGCTTACAAGGAAAAGATGCTGGGGGATAACGGCACGGTGCTGGGTGAAAATATATTCATCACGCCGCAACCACAGGCTGCTCTTACCGTCATAGACCAGCATACCGGAGAGGTGCTGGCTATAGTCGGAGGCAGGGGTGAAAAGACCGCCAGCCGCACGCTGAACAGGGCCACGGACACCACCAGACAGCCAGGTTCCTGCTTTAAGGTTTTGGCTGCATACGCGCCTGCGCTGGACGCCGGCGGCAAGACCATAGCCTCCACCCAGGACGACGCGCCCTATCAGTACGCGAACGGCACGGAAGTCCACAACTACGACAATACCTACAGGGGTTATACCAGCTATCGCACGGCCATCATGAAATCCATGAACATCGTCACCGTAAAGACGCTGACAGAGATAGGTGTGGATCTAGGCTTTGAGTATCTGGAAAAATTCGGATTTACCACTCTGGAAGATACTGATAGAGTGCAGTCGCTGGCTTTAGGCGGCATTACCCGCGGTGTCACCAATCTGGAGCTTACGGCTGCTTACGCCGCGATAGCCAACGGCGGCGAGTACATAAAACCGAGATTTTACACAAAAATACTGGATCACAACGGAAATGTACTGATAGACAACACTCCTCAAAAGGAGAGGATACTGCGCGAGGGCACAGCGTGGCTTCTGACGGACGCCATGAGAGGCGTTCTGACAAGCGAGGGAACCAGTGCGAAGTGTCGCTTCGACGGCATGGATCTGGCCGGAAAATCAGGAACCACCACAAAGGACAGAGATATGCTCTTTGCCGGTTATTCACCTTATTACACCTGCGTCGTATGGGGCGGCAAGGACGATAATACCCCTATGCCTTCCGGCAGTTTCCAGAAGGACATCTGGAGAAATGTTATGCAGCGTATGCATGAGGGGCTGGATTACCGCGAGTTTGAGAAGCCATCGTCTATAATCGAGGTGAAGGTCTGCGCGAAATCAGGCCTTTTGGCGGTGGACGGCGTTTGCGATCACGATCCCAGAGGCTCACAGATTATAACAGAGGTGTTTGAGGAGGGCTACGAGCCCACAGAGTACTGCGACAAGCATGTGGGCGTGCATGTGTGCTCGGATTCGGGTCTCCTCGCCACTGAGTACTGCCCGAACACCTACACGGCGGCATATATCTCACAGGCTGATTCCGGCTCTCCTGAGGTGTCATATCTGATACCCTCTGATGTGGCAAATGTTGCTGCATCCGGAAAATACTGCAGAATACATACCGGAGCGGCAGTCGTGACCACCGAGGATGAGCAGCAGGAGGAGGAAGAGACCGAGCCTGCGGAGCCTACTCAGGTAGAGTGGGAGAATGATCTCCCCTCCGACAATGAAGAGGATTCCGCGGACGAAAATGAGGACGAGTTCCTCTATGATCCCGATGAGGAGGTTTACTACGACGATTCTCCCGATTCCCATGAAGTGGACGAGGAGGAGAGGCAGACGCTCTTTGAAGATATGGAAATAGATGAAGAATAGATGGCAAGGATACTTTTAGAGCCTGGTGAGGCACTGGTCGAGGAAAAAAAATCAAAATTTATCGCGATGTCTGCCGTCGTAAAGGATGAGGCGGAGGCAAACTCTTTTATCGCCTCGCGGCGAAAGCTTCACTACGACGCGAGGCACCACTGTAGTGCTTATATACTGTCGGGCAACCCGCTCATCCTTCACAGCTCGGATGACGGAGAGCCCCAGGGCACCGCGGGGAAGCCCATACTTGGCGTGCTCGAAGCGGAAGGGATTGTGGATGTGTGCGTGTGCGTCACCAGATATTTCGGAGGTACGCTGCTAGGGACGGGAGGTCTCTCCCGGGCTTACAGAGAGGCCGCGAAGCTCTGCATCGAAAATAGCCTGACGGTGGAATTGAGAACCGTGTGTGAGACCGATATTACGGTGTCATATACGGATTATGGCAAATTGGAGAGAGCTTACAGGGATAGGGGCTATATCATCACTGACATGGTTTACGGAGAAAATGTGACAGTGAGCGCGGATATACCGGTTGAGGAGACTGTCCGTTTTTCAGAATTCATAAAAAATCTTACCGATGGGCGCGGGAGTGCTGTTATATCAGATCCCGTATCAAAGCCGGTTGTGGAGAACAAAAAGAAATGAAAGAGGAAATTACCAGGGAAAAGAGAAGGAGCCGCAGAGAGACCAAAAAGGAGCGGATGAAAAAAAAGATAATCATGTATTACGGCAGGCTGCGGATGTACATGCTGTTTCCGGTTTACCTGACCATACTTCTCGCGGCAGCGGCCGTCGGTATGTTCTTTGTGGATATCAGGGCAGGTGTCGTAATGGCGCTCATCACAGGAATTTATCTGCTGGTGGCAGTGCTTCTCTACAGGGGTCTGAAACCCCGTATACTGCGGGAGATGGTGAATATCGTCACCCAGTACGGTACAGTTCAGAACAAGCTGCTGAAGGAGCTGCTGGTGCCATATGCCCTGGTGGATAATACCGGGCGCGTCCTCTGGACAAATGAGGCCTTCGTCAATATGACGGGGATAGAGGGCAGCGTGAACAGCTTTATCGACAAATATTTTCCGCAGATTTCCAGAGAGAGGTTAAAGCTCTCCGATGATGTGAAGGATCTGAGGATCGAGTGGAATTCCCGGGTGCTGCGAGCCACCATGAAAAAGATAGGGTTTAATTCTGTTCTGGGGGAGAATGCCCTAATAAAGGAGATCGAGGGAGAGGACACTCTGACGGCGCTGTATCTATTTGACGAGACGGAGCTCAATATTTACAGGACTGCCAATGAGGAGCAAAAGCTGGTGGTGGCTCAGGTTTATATAGACAATTATGACGAGGCGCTGGACTCCGTGGAGGATGTGAAGCGTTCGATGTTGACGGCGCTGGTGGACAGGAGGGTGACAAACTACTTCGCAAAGGTGGACGCCCTCATCAGAAAGGTGGAGTCGGACAAATATTTCGTCATCTTCAGGAACAAGTATCTGAAGACGCTGCAGGAAGACAAATTCTCTGTACTGGAGGATGTAAAGGGAGTAAAGGTGGGAAATGCCATGACCGTTACGTTAAGTATCGGTATTGGTCTCGGGGCGGATTCTTATCTGCAGAATAATGAGCTCTCGAGGGCAGCCATCGATCTGGCTCTCGGACGAGGCGGAGATCAGGTGGTGGTGAGAGACGGCGAAAAGATCAGCTATTTCGGCGGTAACTCCGAGCATGTGGAAAAGAGTACCCGTGTAAAGGCAAGAGTAAAGGCTCTGGCGCTCCGATCCATACTGGAGAGTCACGAGAGAGTCATCATCATGGGACACAAGATATCGGATGCGGATGCCTTTGGTTCTGCCGTGGGTATCTTTGTGGCAGCCCGTGAGGTGGAAAAGGAGGCGCATATCGTATTAAATACGGTGACTGCATCTTTGAGCCCCTTGGTTGAGATGTTTAATCCGGAGAACGGCTATCCTGCAGATATGATTATAGGCAGCGAGCAGGCCATACAGATCTGTGATTCCGACACTGTGGTAGTGGTTGTCGATACTAATATAGTATCCCGCACGGAGTGTCCCGAGGTATTGCAGAAGACGAGGGAGCTGGTAGTGTTCGACCACCACAGGCAGAGCTCGGATGTGATCAGGAATCCCCTGCTGTCCTATGTGGAGCCCTTTGCCAGCTCCGCATGCGAGATGGTGGCGGAGGTGCTGCAGTACTACTCGGAGAGGGTGCGGCTGGAGCCGGAAGAGGCTGACGCCATGTACGCGGGCATCGTGCAGGACACCCAGAATTTCTCCGCAAAGACAGGAGTGAGAACCTTTGAGGCAGCGGCCTATCTGAAGCGCTCGGGGGCGGACTCAAACAGAGTCAGAAAGCTGCTCCGGGAAAATCTGGAGAGCTACGCCGCCGTGGCAGGTATCGTAAAGAGCGCGGAGATCTACCGCGGAAAGTTTGCTATCTCGGTAAACGAGGAGGCGCAGTTCCAGAAGGATCCTACAGTGCTTGCCGCCAGAGCCGCGAACGATCTGCTCGATGTAAAGGGAATGGTGGCATCCTTCGTACTGACGCCCTTTGGAGGAAAGATACATATCAGCGCCAGAGCTATCGACGAGATGAATGTGCAGGTGCTGATGGAAAAACTGGGTGGCGGCGGTCACTTAAATATTGCCGGGGCTCAGCTGGCGGATACGACTATAGACGAAGCTCTGGAGATGGTGCACAAGGTTTTGGATGACGCCGAGGAGTAATTTTCAGGAGCTGGATTTTATAGAGGAGGTAATGTCAAATGAAATTAGTACTGCTTGAGGATGTGAAGAGTCTTGGGAAAAAGGGCGATATAGTGGAGGTGGCGCAGGGTTATGCCAGAAACAAGCTCCTCCCCCAAAAGCTCGCGGCAGAGGCCACGGGCAAGGTTTTAAATGACCTGAAGCTTCAGAATCAGCATGAGGTAAAGGTGGCAAAGGAAAATCTGGAAAATGCAAAAGCCCTGGCAAAGGAGCTGGAGGGAAAGAGCATCACCGTAAAGATAAAGTCCGGCAAGGAGGGGCAGGTATTCGGCTCTGTCTCCACGAAGGAGATAGCTGAGGAGACCGAGAAGCAGTTGAAGATCACTCTTGACAAGAAAAAGATGATTCTGGATGAGCCTATCAAATCGCTGGGTACACATGATGTAAAGATCAAGCTTCATCCCGAGGTCGTAGGTGTTCTCAAAGTAAAGGTTGTGGAAAAGAATGGCTGAGGAAGAAGTCTTAAGACAGACAATGCCAAACAGCATAGAGGCTGAACAGTCTGTGATCGGCTCCATGCTCATGGACGCGGACGCCGTCGCGGTGGCGGTGGAGCGGCTGAATGAGGATGATTTTTATTACAGGGAGTACAGGTATATGTTTTCCGCCATCAAGGCTCTTTATGAGGCCGGGATGACGGCGGATCTGGTGACTGTCCAGAACAAGCTTAAGGAAATGGAGGTGCCTCCGGAGATATCCCGGATGTCCTATATATCTGACATTTATTCTTTTGTGTCATCTTCTGTAAATATCGGTGAATACGCAGATATCGTAAAGGACAAGTCGCTCCTTAGACAGGTGATAGAGGTGAACCGCCAGATTGAGCATGAGTGTTTTCTGGGGAATATGCCCGTAAAGGACATAATGGAGGTCACTGAAAAGAGGATCTTTGACCTGGTGCAGAACAAGGGCGTCAAGCAGCAGAAGACCATCAGGGAGATAGTGGTGGAGGCTATCGACCGGATTTCCGCCGCAGAAAAGATGGAGGGTTCCATTACCGGCGTAGCCACGGGATTTACCAGTCTAGATTACAATACGGCAGGGCTGCAGCCCTCGGATCTGGTGCTCATCGCGGCGAGACCCTCCATGGGAAAGACGGCCTTCGTGCTGAACATCGCGGAGTACGTGGCGATAAAAAAGAAAAAGCCTGTGGCGCTGTTTTCTCTCGAGATGTCAAAGGAGCAGCTGGCTAATCGTCTGTTCTCCCTGGAGTCTCATGTGGATGCATCAAAGATCCGTGTAGGAAAGCTGGCAAACGACGACTGGATGAAGATCGGAGAGGCAGCGGAAAAGATAGGACGGTCGGGGCTCATAATTGACGATACACCTGGCATCACGGTCTCCGAATTTCGGAGCAAGTGCCGCAAGATGAAGATGGACAGAGACATACAGTTAGTCATAATTGACTACCTGCAGCTGATGAACCTGGGGAAGGGCTCAAGGGTCGATTCCAGACAGCAGGAGATCTCCGAGATATCGAGAGCTCTGAAGGCTGTGGCGAGGGAGATTGATGTGCCTGTGGTGGCATTATCCCAGCTTTCCCGTGCCGTGGAGAGTCGGCCGGACAAGCGCCCGATGTTATCAGACTTGAGAGATTCAGGCGCAATAGAGCAGGATGCGGATGTGGTCATGTTCATATACAGAGACGACTACTACAATCACGATACAAATGACAAGGGGATTGCCGAGATAATAATCGCCAAGCAGAGAAACGGTCCCATTGGTACCGTAAAGCTGGCGTGGCTGCCGGAATTGACAAAATTTGCTAATCTCGAGGGGGGATGAAGATATTTTTTGTCATTGTTATTTGAGGTAGTTAGTATGGAAAAGATATGTGCATTTATTGTTGACAAAAGGAACCTCTTTTTCCTGATTTTTACGCTTTTGATCGTCTTCTCGCTGGTTTCGAGCAGCTGGGTGAGTGTCGAGAACGATATCTCCGTATATCTGAGCGATGAAACGGAGACCAGACAGGGTATCAATCTGATGAGCGAAGAGTTCATCACCTACGGAACAGCCTCTGTGATGGTGGCGAATGTCACATTTTCACAGGCTCAGGGAATAAAGACCATGATCGAGGACATGGACGGCGTTTTCTCGGTGACCTTTACCGTGGATGATGACGATCACATAGCAAAGCATTATAACAATGCATCTGCGCTTTTTTCAGTCACCTTTGACTACGCTGAGGATGACGAGCTCTGTCTGGAGACTCTCCAGAGCCTGAAGGATATGCTGGAGGGCTACGACTATTATATTTCCACCTCTCTGGGAAATCAGGAGGCGGAGATAATAGCGAAAGAGATGAGCACGATCATCGTGATCGTGGCGGTCATTGTGGTCAGCGTCCTGATCCTGACTTCACAGACCTTCGGTGAAGTGCCGGTGCTTCTCATCACCTTCGTTGCGGCGGCGATTATTAACATGGGCACAAATTTTCTGCTGGGAACCATCTCCTTTGTCTCCAACTCCGTGACGATAGTGCTGCAGTTGGCGCTGTCCATCGATTACGCCATAATTTTTTGTAACAGATTCAAGGAGGAGAGGCGGGAATACTCCGTCAGGGATGCAGCCGTCATATCCCTGAAAAAGGCGATACCCGAGATCTCTTCCAGCTCCCTGACCACGGTTTCCGGGCTGCTGGCTCTGACCTTTATGCAGTTCGGGCTGGGCAAGGATATGGGAATAGTCCTGATAAAGGCTATATTTATCAGTCTGCTCGCGGTATTTCTTCTGATGCCCGGGCTTCTCGTGATCTTTTCCGGGCTGATGGAAAAGACAAGACACAAAAATTATGTGCCTGACATTCCCTTCGTAGGCAAATTCGCCTACGCTACCAGAAAGATAATACCGCCGATCTTTGCGGTGCTTTTGGTGGCAGCTTTTTATTTTTCAAATCAGTGTCCCTATGTCTACGGGTATTCTACTCTGACGACTCCCATATTAAACGACATGCAGATTGCCCAAAATATGATACAGGACAATTTCGAGGAGAACAACTTTGTGGCACTGGTTGTTCCCGGAAGAGATTACGAGGTTGAGAAGGCTCTGATCAGCGATCTGGAGAGCAGAGAAGAGGTGGACTATGTCCAGGGGCTTTCAAATCAGTCCGCCATCGGTGACTATGTGTTGACGGATTCCCTCTCACCCAGGCAGTTCTCGGAGTTACTGGGTTTGGATGTGGAGGTCGGCAATCTGATCTATTCCGCTTACGCTGCGGAAAATGAGAATTTCGGGCGGATAGTCGGCGGTATTTCCTCCTACAATATTCCCCTCATAGACACCATCATGTTTATGTATGAAAAAGTGGAGGAGGGTTATGTCACCTTGGATGATTCAGTAATGGACAGGCTTCAGGATATCTATAGACAGGTTGAGAACGGCCGTAAGCAGCTCCAGGGCGAAAATTATGACCGTATGCTGGTCTACCTGAACCTTCCACAGGAGAGCGACGAGACCTTCGCATTCCTGGATGAGATGCATACCATATCCGCAAAATACTACGGAGAGGATGTACAGGTTTATGTGGTCGGAGAGTCCACCAGCCAGTACGATCTGAGGAAATCCTTTGAGACTGACAATATTATCGTAAGTGTGCTTTCTATACTGTTCGTGCTGGTGATACTGCTCTTTACCTTCCAGTCCGTAGGTATGCCGGTACTGCTGATCGCGGTCATCCAGGGAGCCATTTTTATTAATTTCTCTTTCCCGACGATAATGCACAAGAATCTGTTTTTCATCGGATATCTGATAGTCAGCTCCATTCAGATGGGCGCGAATATCGACTACGCCATAGTCATATCCAGCCGTTATAACGAGCTGAGGAAGGAAAAAGGACGGCGGGATTCCATAATAGAGACAATGAACTTTGCATTTCCTACAATCATCACCTCCGGAATGATCCTGGCGATGGCGGGGACCCTCATCGGGCAGATGACATCGGAGCCTGCCATCGCGGGAATAGGGGAGTGTCTCGGGCGCGGTACCATCATATCAATAATACTCGTAATGTTCGCGCTGCCGCAGATACTGGTGCTGGGAGACAAGATCATATCATTGACCGCATTTTCCATCGCCCCCCCTGTGGCGAGCCGCAGTGTAAGCGGTATAGTCAGGGTGAACGGCCGCATTAACGGCCGCGTAAACGGTACCGTCATAGGAACCCTCGATGCCGTGATAGTGGGTAATGTGAACGCTCGCGTTATCGCGGGAACTATGGAGATGACAGAGGGGGGGAAAACGGCCCATTACGAGATAGAGGATAAGGGTGACACCCATGAGCCGGAACAGATAGAGGAAAAAGACGGGAAAGGGGGCGATGAGGATGAGAGCTGATATTATTCGCCGCCTGATGGCGCTCGCTCTGTCACTTGTAATGATAATTCTCACGGTGGCAGCGCCTGATACCTACGCAGCGCCTGGTGACAGCTCAGGAGATGAGTTATCAGAATTTACCATATCGAGCGCAGATGAATTTCACGAGATAATGGACAACTGTATCGATGCCCACTGGTCAAAGGGAAAGTGTATCAACTTAGATGCCGATATCAGCTTCGAGGCGGGTGATTTCGTGAGCATCCCCTATTTTGCGGGAGAGCTGAATGGAAAAGGACACACTATCTCAGGCGTCAATATAGAGGAGACCATATCTGTGACGGGGTTGTTTTCGGAATGTACAAAAACCGCGTATATACATGATCTGACCGTAAAGGGTGACATAAATCCGGATGGAAATCCTGACTCGGTAGGCGGCATAGTGGGAAGAAACTCCGGCCGCATCAAAAACTGCACCTTCCGGGGAACTATCAGTGGATATTCAAATGTCGGAGGAATAGTCGGGATAAACACAAAGAATGGAGAAGTGTCGGGCTGCGTGAACTATGGAGCAGTATCGGGCTCCGAGAAGGCAGGCGGTATCGCCGGGACAAATAAGGGAGCCGTGAAGGTGTCCTTTAATCTGGGGAATGTAAACACCGGGGAGCCGGACACCATAGTTACGATAGACGATCTGGCGGAAAATCTCAGCGATTTTTCCTTAAACAAGATTATAAATGATGTCAATGAGCCGGGAACCTCCACCAATGTGGGTGGTATCGCCGGATACAACAGCGGAACGATAGAGCAGTGCACCAACTCAGCGGATGTGGGCTACAACTATATGGGTTACAACATCGGCGGG
>CALFUE010000058.1 GCA_937916345.1 uncultured bacterium | reverse complement strand
AAATAATTCCGGTTAAGGAGCAGTTTTTGGAAATATTATTTTTGATATTGAAGATAATAGGCATAATAATCTTAGCTGTGATCGGTCTGGTGTTACTGGCTCTGCTGCTGCTGCTTTTTGTGCCTGTCAGATACAGGGTGACCTTGAATTCTCCAGACAAGGATTTGGGTGAGATCAAGGTTCTGGTAAAGGTTAGTTACCTCCTTAGTATTGTGAGTTTTTTGGGGGGCTACGAAAAATCTAAGGGATTGTGGATGCAGTTAAAGCTTTTTGGCCATATCCTTTGGAGGGATTCTGAGGAACAGGATAAAGAGGAAGAGACAAAAGAGCCGGAAGAGACAAAAGAGACCGAAGAGACTGAAGAATCAAAAGAAACCGAAGAGAAAAAAAATACCGGAGAAGCTGCAGAAAAACCGGTAAAAGAAGAGACAGTACAAGAAGACATAGAAGAGGATTTTGACAGAAATATAGATATATATGAAGACTCAGATGAAGCCTTAGAGGAAGGATCGGAAGAAGAAAAGGATCAGGAAAAAGGAGAGAGCATATTTGAAAAGATAAAGTCTCTTCTTGAGATACTGAAGGATAAAAAAAACAAGGTGGCCTTCGGTCAGCTGAAGGGAGAGCTGCTGTATCTGCTGAAGCACTATATGATCCGCGAGGTGAAAGGTGATCTCACCTTTTCTGCCGGTTCACCGGACAATACCGGGATGGTTCTGGGAGCCCTCTCCATGTTCCCCTTTATGTACAGCAAAAATTGCGCTATACGGCCCGATTTTTCTTACTTCAAATTTTATGTCTCGGGAGAGGCGGTCATCACCGGTCATGTCAGGCTAATACATCTGGCGAAGAGCGCGGTAAAGCTTCTTCTCTCAAAGCAGTTTAGAAGAATGGTAAAGCAGGTGATGAAATGGCTTTAGACGGGATAGTGATATCGGAACTGGTCAGTGAATTCAGGGAACAGTTCACGGGTGGAAGAGTTACAAAGATAGCGCAGCCGGAGAAGGATGCGCTTCTTTTGACTGTAAAGGGAAACGATGGAAATAGAAAGCTTTTTTTGTCTGTAAATCCATCGCTTCCCTATGTCTGCATTACCGAAAAAAAATACACCGCGCCCCTCACTGCTCCTACCTTTTGCATGTCTCTGCGCAAGCACATCGCAAACGGACGGATTACGGATATTACCCAGCCAGGCTTTGAGCGCATCATCAGGTTTGAGATAGAACATCTCGACGAGCTCTCGGATATGTCTAAGAAATACCTCATAGTGGAGCTTATGGGGAAGCACTCAAATATAATATTTACCGATGATGGAGGAAAGGTGATTGACGCCATAAAGCATGTGGGACCTGCTACGAGCTCGGTTCGCATGGTGCTGCCCGGGAGCAGGTATTTTGTGGCAGGTCAGAGCGAAAAGAAGGATCCCACCGCTGTGATCAGCGAGGAGGAATTTAATGATATCATCCGCGGCGGGGAATCGGTCTGTAAAGCGATATATCTCTCCTTTACGGGCTTCTCGCCGCTGATAGCGAATGAGCTCTGCTACAGGGCGACCATTGATTCGGATGTGCCGGGAAAGACTCTTGTGGACGCTGAGCTTCACAGGCTTTTCATACAGTTTGAGCGGTTGATGGAGCAGGTAAAAGTTCATGATTACAAGCCCGTGATTTTCACTACAGGGAGTAAACCCAGCGAGTTTTCTTCGGTGGAGCTGACCAGTTACCGGAAAAAATACAAGGTGGATGAGTTTGAAAATGCGTCGGTCATGCTGGAAAAATATTATTACGACCTCAATGTATACACCCGAATCCGAAGCAAATCCACGGATATGAGGAAGCTTCTGACACAGATCGTGGATCGCGACAATAAAAAGCTGCTGCTGATGAAAAAGCAGCTTTCCGACACGGAAAAGATGGATAAATACAAGAACTACGGCGAATTGTTGAAAGCCTACGCGTATATGATTGAGCCAGGAGCAGCGCGCTGCGAGGTTTATGATTACAACACGGGAGAGAATGTGGAGATACCATTGAAGCCTGAGCTTTCGCCGATAGACAACTCAAACGCCTATTTTAAGCGCTACAATAAATTAAAGAGGACTGCGTTGGCTCTCGATGTGCAGAAGGCTGAGGTGGAACAGGAGACAGACTACGTTGCATCGGTTCTTATGTCCATTGACATAGCGCAGACCGAGGAGGACCTTAATTCCATAAAACAGGAGCTCTATGAGAGCGGGCTCATCAGAAAGAAGAGCAGTACAAAAGAAAAGAGCAAGGCTCAGGCGCCCCTTCATTTTGTGTCAAGCGACGGCTTCGACATCTATGTGGGGAGGAACAATATCCAGAATGAGGAAGTGTCTTTCAAGATCGCGGGGAACAATGATTACTGGTTCCACGCCAAAAAGATCCCGGGCTGCCATGTGATCGTAAAGACGACCGGAAAGGAGCTGCCGGACCGTACCTTTGAGGAGGCTGCCATGATAGCGGGCTATTATTCATCCGGAAGAGATGAGGGAAAGCTGGAGATCGACTATGTGAAGAGGGGCGAGCTGAAGAAACCGCCGGGATCACCGAGGGGCTATGTGATATATCACACGAATTACTCAATGGTGGTGGAGCCGGTGATGCCTGCGCTGTTACTTGACAAATCATACACATTGGGATAACATTAAACGCTTGAGGGCGGGAATGCCCATTAAGACAAAATGATCGCACAGAGAGGGATTTTGAGATGGCATTATTGGATGAATGGAAAAAAGTTGCATACGATGATACAGCAGACAAAGGAAAGATCCAGAGATTCTGGAGAGATTATTTCCTTATGGAGAAAGGTATATATGAAAAGCTCCTCGACGATCCCGATACTGAGGTAAAAGGCACAGTAAAGGAGTTGGCCGACAAGTTCGGTCTTGACACCTTCTATATGACCGGCTTTTTGGATGGAATAAATGAATCCCTCGTCACACCGAACCCCATTGAGACGATGGAGGAGGATACGGAGGTATCCCTGAAATTTGACAAGGAGAAGCTTTACAAGAACATGGTGGACGCCAGGGCTGACTGGCTCTACGATCTTCCCCAATGGAAGGATATATTCGATGAGGAAAAGCGCCGTGAGCTCTATCTGGAGCAGAAGAAGTCAGGTACAGTAAAGCGCGGGGAGAAAAAGGTAGGAAGAAACGATCCCTGTCCTTGCGGATCCGGAAAAAAATACAAGCAGTGCTGCGGGAGATTATGATCATGAAGATTAAATTAAAGGACGGCTCGGTAAAGGCATACTCAAAGAGCATGAGAGCGATAGATATAGCGATGGATATCAGCGAGGGACTCGGGCGTGCTGCCTGTGCCGCTGAGGTAAATGGAGAGATCGTGGATCTTCGTACCATGATCGATTCGGATGTGAATTTAAATATAATTACAGCGAAAGACCCAGAGGGTTTAAGGGTTATCAGACATACAGCGAGCCATGTAATGGCTGAGGCCGTAAAAAGACTCTTCCCCGAGGCAAAGGTAACGATAGGACCGGCAATCGAGGACGGTTTCTACTATGATTTTGACTCAAAGCCATTTTCAAGAGAGGATCTGGATGCCATTGAGGCGGAGATGGCAAAGATCATAAAAGAGGGACATGAGATCACGCGTTTCACCCTGCCGAGGGATGAGGCGATAAAATTCATGCAGGACAGAAATGAGCCATACAAGGTTGAGCTCATAGAGGATCTCCCCGAGGGCGCTGAGATATCCTTCTACGATCAGGGTGGTTTTGTTGATTTGTGTGCGGGACCTCACCTTATGAGCGTAAAAGGTGTGAAGGCCTTCAAGCTTACTTCGAGCTCCATGGCTTACTGGCGCGGAGATTCATCAAAGGCCAGGCTGCAGCGTATCTACGGAAGCGCCTTCGATAAAAAGGACGATCTGAAGGCCTACCTCACCAGACTCGAGGAGGCAGGGATGCGCGACCACAACAGACTTGGCCGCGAGATGGAGATATTTACCACGGTAGATGTCATAGGACAGGGGCTGCCGCTTATTATGCCTAAGGGAACAAAGATCATCCAGAAGCTCCAGCGTTGGATCGAGGATCTTGAGGATTACGAGTGGGGTTATGTCAGAACCCGTACTCCCTTTATGGCAAAATCAAATCTTTACAAGCTTTCGGACCACTGGTTTCACTACAAGGACGGTATGTTCGTATTAAATGACGATCTGATGAGTGAGGAGGAAGCGATAGAGGATCAGAAGCTCTACAGCGATCCTGCTTATGCCATGAAAAACGCCTCTGACAAGGTTTATCTGGATCGTAACGGAAGAGAGGTCATGGCGATGCGTCCCATGACATGTCCCTTCCAGTATTTCGTATATAAGGCAAAACAGCACAGTTACAGGGATCTTCCCTATCGAATGGGCGAGACCAGTACTCTCTTCAGAAACGAGGATTCCGGTGAGATGCATGGTCTCACGAGAGTGCGTCAGTTCACGATCTCTGAGGGACATCTGGTGTGCACTCCGGAGCAGATCGCTGACGAATTCAAGAACTGTGTCAAATTGGCGAAGTACACGCTGACGACCCTTGGTCTGGAGGGTGATGTGTGGTACAGGATGAGCAAGTGGGATCCGAAGAATCCGGACAAGTACCTGGGAACTGCAGAGGACTGGGACAGGGTTCAGGGAGCTATGAGAGAGATACTGGACGACATCGGACTGGAGTATACCGAGGCAGATGGAGAGGCAGCGTTTTACGGTCCGAAGCTGGATATCCAGGCAAAAAATGTCTACGGCAAGGAAGACACCATGATAACGATACAGCTGGATATGTTTTTGTCTGAGAGATATGACATGTATTATATCGATGAGAACGGTGACAAGCGCCGTCCGTACATCATTCACAGGACTTCCATGGGCTGCTACGAGAGGACGCTGGCATGGCTCATCGAGCATTACGCCGGAAAGCTTCCCACCTGGCTCTGCCCGGAACAGGTGCGCATACTGCCCATCTCCGACAAATATTCAGACTATGCAAAGAAAGTATTTAAGGAGTTCAGAGCACACAATGTGGATGTCACGGTGGACTCCCGCCCTGAGAAGATCGGATTCAAGATCAGAGAGGCCAGGCTCAACAGGATTCCCTATATGGTGGTTGTGGGCGCGGATGAGGAGAAGAACAGGACTGTGTCCGTCAGAAGCCGCTTTGCCGGCGATGAGGGCGTAAAGCCACTGGATGAGTTTATCAATGCTCTTGATGAGGAAATACGCACAAAGGCCATCAGAGAGGAGATTAAGCAGGAGGAGAGTAAGTCCTGATGGATTATAATATTAATTTTCCCCATCTGGGGATAAATCTTGACTATGTTATAAAAAGCTTTGATTTATTCGGCTTCACGATAGCAATGTATGGAATAACAATGGCCCTCGGAATACTGGGAGGGCTTTTTGTTGCGTTATCAGAGGTAAAGAGGACAGGTCAGAAGGAAGAGCATTATTATGATATCGCATTCTTCGGCGTTATCTTTTCAGTTATCTGTGCCAGGATCTATTATGTGATCTTTTCGTGGGATCGCTACAAGGATAATATCCTGGATATATTTAATCTGAGACAGGGTGGCATCGCTATGTATGGCGCTGTGATCGGAGCTGTGGCCACGGCATTTATCTATTGCCATATAAAAAAGCTGTCGTGGCCTCTTGTGTTTGACACCGCTGTTCTGGGACTTATCACCGGGCAGATCATAGGGCGCTGGGGAAATTTTTTCAACAGAGAGGTATTCGGAGAGTACACGGACAGTCTGTTTGCGATGCAGCTGCCGCTGTCTGCGGTAAGAAGTGAAGATGTGTCGCAGCTCCAGATGGAAAATCTGGTGGAGATCAACGGAGTGACCTATATTCAGGCTCATCCCACATTTCTCTATGAATCACTCTGGAACCTTTTGGTGTTGATACTGATGCTCACAATCGTCAGACACAAAAAGAAGTTTGACGGCGAGGTATTTTTGTTCTATCTGGCGGGGTACGGCCTTGGAAGGTTTTTCATAGAGTGGATCAGGACAGATCAGTTAAAGACCTGGGGCTTAAACATCCCGGTCTCAATGATAGTTGCGGCAGTCACATTTGTGTTTGCACTTGTAATGATTATCATATTGCGGCGAAAGGCAATTAAAAATATTACAGAAGATAAGGAGTAGCATATGGGTCCATTAACCCCGTTGACTGCGGGATTGGCCAGTATTATATTCGCGGTCGCAGTAGTTAATATAGTAAACAGGGCAGGTGTCCCAAATGGATCGGGACGGCTCTCGGGCAGAGGAAAGGTATTGACCTTTATTGTGACATTTCTTGTCATATTTCTAGTCGGCGCTGTCGTGTATTTCAATACCTATTATCGCGCCACACAGGAAGCGGTTGCGTTTTTGGATGGAAATGTAAATGTGAAGGTTGCGCAGGATAATGGCCTGACATTTTATGATGGATATGGGGAGAATGCCCTTTACATTTTTTATCCGGGTGCCAGCGTTGATACGGCTGCGTATGCTCCGCTGCTCTCAAATATTGCCGAGAGGGGTGTGGACTGTGTGGCTGTGGACATGCCGCTGCACATGGCAATGCTTGGTCGTATGAAAGCAGCGGAGGTCATTGAAAAATATCAATATGATGAGTATTATGTGGGTGGGCACTCTCTCGGAGGAGCTATGGCTGAATTCTTTTCTTCCAGGTACGGTATGGAAAACGGTCTGAAGGGATTCGTCGGGCTGGCTGCCTATGGGACTGAGCCGCTTCCCGCTGGTTTCAGATATCTGTCGATAATAGGCTCTGAGGATAAGGTCATTAACCGTGAAGGGTATGATTCCGCAAAAGAGCTTTGGCCCGAAGGAGCAGTGGAGTATGTCATCGAGGGCGGAAATCACTCGGGCTTCGGTTTGTACGGTCAGCAGTCAGGGGACGGAGAGACTGCTCTCTACGGCCTTGAGCAGATATATATCACTGCAATGCAGACTGTTGATTTCATAAAGGAAAAATAAAATGGGAAAGATTTTCAAATTTGGCAAAGATGTGGATACCGATCAGATCATAGCATCTCAATATCTGCTTTTTCCCGGGATCGATGAGATGAAGGAGCATACCTTTGAATCCCTGGACGGGAATTTCGCAAAAAATGTCAGACCGGGAGACATAGTGTTGGCAGATATAAATTTTGGCTGCGGCTCATCCAGAGAGCAGGCTCCGGCTGTGTTAAAAAGCCTTGGAGTAGGTGTGGTAGTCGCAAAGTCCTTTGCCAGGATCTTCTTTAGAAACGCTATAAATATCGGACTTCCGGTGATGATCTGCGAGGATATTTACGACAGTGTCAATACAGGAGATGAGGCCATAGTTGATATGACGGCGGGTCAAATTACAGTGGGAGATACTGTCTACCCGGCCACAAAGCTTTCTCCGAAGATGCAGGAGATACTGAATACCGGAGGTCTTCTGGCGTCTCTTGACAGGGATTAGAGGATATGTCTGATCCGATTTTCAGAAAGGATAAACGGTGCTTATATTATGGGAATGACAATGGCGGAAAAGATAATAGCCAGAGCTGCCGGAGAGAAAGAGGTCAAAGCGGGAGATATCTATACGGTATCTCTCGATCTTTTGATGAGCAATGACGGCACGACTCATCTCACCATAGATATGTATGAAAAACTGAGACATAAAAGGATTGCCGACGCGGGCAGGCTCGTTTGGATCGTGGATCACAACATCCCCTCGGATTCGCCTAAGACCGCCGCGGCTCACAAAAAGATGCGAGACTTTGCGAAGGAGCATCATATCACATTTTTTGAGGGGGAGGGAGTTTGCCATCAGGTGATGATGGAAAAATTCGTCCGTCCCGGGCAGCTGATATTCGGTGCAGATTCACACACTTGCGCGTACGGTGCCCTCGGAGCCTTCGGAACGGGAGTGGGGTGCACAGATTACCTCTATGCCATGGTGACGGGGGAGTCGTGGCTTCTGGTGCCGGAGACATTGCGCTTTAATCTTCACGGCAGGCTAAATGAGGGAGTCAGTCCGAGAGATCTGATACTCACCATCATAGGCCGCATCTCCGCCTCCGGATCCGGATACAAGGCTATGGAGTTTGGCGGCGACGGCTTGTCATCCATAGATATGAGCGGGCGTATGTCCATATGTAATCTCTGTGTCGAGGCGGGGGCAAAAACTGCCCTCATGGCGGTGGATGATGTTGCGAGGGATTATCTGACGGCGCACGGGCGGGATGTGTTATTTGACGCTGCGCCGGATGCCGATGCGAAATATGAAAAGGTATTTGATATAGATCTGTCTGAGATTGAGCCGGTTGTGGCAAAGCCGCATTTTGTGGATAATATCGCGCCGATCCGGGATGTGAAGGGAGTAAAGATAGACGAGGCATTTTTAGGATCCTGCAACAACGGACGCATAGAGGACCTGAGAGTGGGAGCCTCCATCATAAAAGGAAAAAGAGTTGCGGAAAATGTTCGCTTTCTCGTGGTTCCTTTTGCAAAGGAAATTCTTAACGGAATCTTTATGTTATAACATAACTTTTTGCTTTTCCGCTCTTTTCA
>CALFUE010000057.1 GCA_937916345.1 uncultured bacterium | reverse complement strand
TGCGCGGCGATATGGACGCGATTCATGCGATGGATTCCATCCTGCCCGCGGGAACTCTGAGCGGCGCGCCAAAGATCCGCGCCATGGAGATAATCGATGAGCTTGAGAGTGTGAGAAGAGGGCTCTACGGCGGTGCCACGGGTTATATGGATTTTTCCGGCGATATGGATTTCTGCATAACGATACGGACCATCGTAAAAAAGAACAACAAGTGCTTTGTTCAGGCCGGCGCCGGGATCGTGGCGGATTCCGTTCCTGAAAAGGAGTACATGGAATGCGCGAACAAGGCTATGGCCATGGCCTCTGTCATATTAAAAAATACGGATGAAATGCTGTTTTTGTAGAGGTTATTTATGATCCTTTTGATAGATAATTATGATTCCTTCACCTACAATCTCTATCAGTATATCGGTGAGTTGGAAAGAGACATAAAAGTAGTCAGAAACGACAGGATAACAGTGTCTGGGATTTCGGAGCTTTTGCCCGGCAGGATAGTACTCTCCCCCGGTCCCGGAGCCCCAAAGGATGCAGGCGTGTGCATGGATGTGGTAAGGAGCTTTTACGACAAAGTGCCAATACTGGGCATCTGTCTCGGACACCAGTGTATAGGCGAGGCTTTCGGAGGTGTAGTAAGCTACGCAGAGAGCCTCTGCCACGGGAAAAGCTCAATCGTAAAGCATGACGGGACAGGGATATTTAAAGGAATAAAAAATCCTGTGACCGTTGCGAGATATCATTCTCTGGCGGTTCAAAGGGATTCGCTTCCTGATTGCCTGCGCATCACATCAGAGACTGATGACGGTGAGATAATGGGTATAGCGCACAAGAGTTATCCGGTATTCGGTCTTCAGTTTCACCCGGAATCCATCATCACGGAATGCGGTATGGATATGATCAGGAATTTTCTGGAGATTTGAGATGATTTTAGACAAAATCGTAGAAGATAAAAAAATAAGACTGAAGGAGCATAAGGATAGGATCGGCATAAACGAGATGATCCGCAATTCCGGAATGAGTCCTTACAGACAGCACGGATTTTATGAAGCCTTAAAAGCGCCCGGGATATCCATAATCGGAGAGTACAAACAGTCGTCTCCCTCCAGGGGGAATATGGAGATAAAGGTTCCCCTGGAAAAAAGGATAGAGGATTACAATTCCTCCGTTGACGCCGTGTCTTGTCTGACCGAGGAGGATCACTTTTCCGGGAGTGCCGAAATATTTCGCGGAATGAGGGAGGGAATCACACTCCCCATGCTCCGTAAGGATTTCATGATAGACGAGTACCAGTTTTACGAAGCGAGATATATCGGTGCTGACGCAGTGCTGCTCATCGCCGCTATATTGGATGATGTAATGATGAAGGATTTTTATCAGCTTGCCAGAGAACTGTCGCTGGATGTGCTCTTTGAATCACATGACGAGTATGAGTTGGATCGTGTGTTGAACCTCGATCCGAGGATCGTGGGTGTCAATAACAGAGATTTGAATGATTTTACGATCTCTCTGGATACAACAGAACGCTTGCGCCAAATGGTGCCGGGGGATAAGGTTTTCGTATCCGAGAGCGGCATCATGACCGATGATGATGTCCTGAGATTAAAGGAAAATGAGGTTGACGCGTTTCTGATAGGACAGGCTCTGATGGAGTCGTCTGATCCGAGAGAGACCGCGAAGAGATGGAAAGCGTTATGACGAAGATAAAGATCTGCGGCATAAAAAACGAGAATGATATTTCAATAATAAATGAATTTCTGCCTGAGTACGCAGGCTTTGTTTTCTATGAGAAAAGCAAGAGAAATATTTCTGTCGATACGGCAGAAAAACTGATTTCTGTTTTGGATGAGAGGATAATCCCCGTCGCTGTGACGGTTAGCCCTGACAGCCTTCTTGTCTCGCAGCTCGAGAGAGCCGGTTTTAAGAGAATACAGATTCATGGAGACTTAGGGTCAGGTGTATTTGATGACATAAATATACCTATCTGGAGAGCTATTAATATAGGTCCGGGAAATGAGGATGCTCTTTCAGGGATAACGGCTGACGAAAAGACAGAGGGCTATCTTCTGGACGGTGCAGTGCCGGGTTCCGGGCGTCCTTTTAACTGGCGAAAGAGCAGGAGACTGCTGAAGGCGGGAGTCAACTCGCCGCCTTTGTTTATCCTTGCGGGAGGACTTGACACATCAAATGTACTGTCGGGAATTGAGGAATTCTCTCCTGATGTGGTGGATGTGTCAAGCTCCATCGAGGGACAAAACGGAAAAGATAAAGATCTGGTCAGACGATTTATAACTACAGTAAGAGGAAAAAAAGATGAATGATAAGGCATATTACGGGAGATTCGGAGGACAGTATGTCTCTGAGTCCCTTATGAATGTTCTTGCCGGGATAGATGAGGAATTTGATAAGGCAATAACAGACTCTGAATTCAATAAGAGGCTGGATATGCTCTTAAAAGATTATGTGGGAAGGGAGACACCCCTCTATTTTGCGAGCCGTCTCAGTGAGAAGTACGGGACAAAGATATACCTGAAGAGAGAGGATCTCTGTCACACCGGCGCTCACAAGATAAATAATGTCTTAGGTCAGATACTTCTGGCAGAGCGCATGGGAAAGACAAAGGTCATCGCAGAGACCGGAGCCGGACAGCATGGTGTCGCGGCAGCGACGGGTGCGGCGCTGCTGGGGATGGAGTGCAGGGTATATATGGGTGAGGAGGATGTGAAGCGCCAGGCGCCTAATGTTCTTCGCATGGAGATGCTGGGCGCAAAGGTTGTGCCTGTGCACAGCGGCAGCAACACCCTGAAGGATGCTACAAATGAGGCTATAAGGGTTTGGGCAAAGGACGCCGAGGACACCTTTTATATCATAGGTTCAGCCATCGGTCCCTATCCATATCCAAAGATGGTGAAGTATTTCCAGTCCGTGATCTCCAAGGAGTCGAAGCGTCAGTTTTTTGAGCGTGAAAAAAGACTGCCGGACGTGGTCATAGCCTGTGTCGGAGGAGGTTCAAATTCGATAGGCATGTTTGCCGATTTCATTCCTGACAAGGGGGTTGAGCTCATAGGAGTTGAGGCAGCCGGAAAGGGAATAGACACCATGGAGCATGCTGCTTCCATTGAGAGAGGCGAGGTTGGGGTGCTCCACGGCACCAGATCCCTCCTGCTCCAGGACGGGTTCGGACAGATACAGCTGGCGCATTCCATCTCCGCAGGTTTGGATTACCCGGGAGTCGGGCCGGAGCATGCTTATCTGTATGAGAGCGGTCGGGCGAAATATGTGGGCATCACGGACGACGAGGCGATGGAAGGGTTGAGGGAGCTGACGAGACTTGAGGGGATAATCCCCGCAATAGAGAGCGCTCACGCCGTTGCCTACGCGATGAAAAAGGCGAAGGAGATGACAGCCGATCAGTCAATGATAATCTGCCTTTCGGGCAGGGGCGACAAGGATCTCGCCACCATTACTGATTATTTTGCAGGTAGGGGATATCTGAATTAGAGGGAGAGATAAATGAACAGAATAGAGGAGAGGATGAAGGCGCTTTCCGAAAAGAGTGAGAAGGCCTTTATCACATATGTTACAGCGGGTCTGCCCGATTATGACAAGACGGCGGAGCTGGTACATATTCAGGAAAAAGCGGGAGTTGATGTGATAGAGCTGGGTGTGGCATTTTCAGACCCGATAGCGGACGGTCCCGTGATACAGGACGCATCCTACCGCGCCCTGCTGGCGGGAGCCGACATTGAAAAGACCTTTGATTTGGTAAAAAGGGTTAGGGGAGAGGGGGCAGAGCTTCCCGTCATATTGATGCTCTACACCAACACGATCTACCATTACGGGATAAAAGAATTCCTGAGCAGGGCGTCGGAGGTCGGTGTGGATGGCCTGATCGTACCGGACATGCCCTTCGAGGAGCAGGCTGAGATAAGAAAAGCCCTTGGTGAGGGCGGATATGATATTATCCTGATACAGCTGGTGAGCCCGGTGTCAAAGGCTCGCGTGCCCGGGATATTAGAGGATGCCAGAGGCTTTGTATACTGTGTATCCGCCATGGGTGTGACGGGACAGGCGGGAGAGTACCACAAAAATATCGCGGACTATCTCGCGTCGGTAAAATCTGTTTCAAAGATACCCGTGATGATGGGCTTCGGGATCACGTCGCCCTCGGATGTAGCACCCTTTATCGGAAGTATAGACGGCTGTATTGTCGGGACTCATTTTATCAAGCTTCTGGAGGAAGAAGGATATGCTGCTGCGGCGGCGGAAAAGTACTGCAGTGATTTTAAGAAAGGACTGGTGAAATTGTCATGATAAGTGAAGCAATCGTAAAAATAGTAGACAAGGGAGATCTCACCTATGATGAGGCCTATGCCGTAATGAATGAGATCATGAGCGGGGAGACCACTCAGACGCAGAACGCAGCTTTTCTTGCTGCTCTGTCCACAAAGAGCACCGGCTCCGAGACGGAGGACGAGATTGCCGGCTGCGCGGCTGCCATGAGAGAGCATGCCCTGAGGGTCGACGCAGGCGATATGGACACCTTTGAGATCGTCGGTACAGGCGGTGACAGGGCAGGCAGCTTCAATATCTCCACCACCTCCGCTTTTGTTGCGGCGGCAGCGGGAATGAAGGTAGCAAAGCACGGAAACCGCGCCGCATCGTCAAAGTCCGGTACGGCAGACTGCCTGGAGGCTTTGGGGGCAAATATCAATCTTGAGCCGGAGAGATGCGTGGAGCTCCTCAGAGAGACGGGCTTCTGTTTCTTCTTTGCCCAGAAATATCACTCTTCAATGAAGTATGTGGGTGCCATCCGAAAGGAGCTGGGTATCCGCACAGTATTTAATATATTAGGTCCCCTGACAAATCCGGTACACCCAAAGAGACAGCTCATGGGAGTATATGATGAATCTCTGGTGGAGCCCTTGGCAAAGGTACTCTATTCTCTGGGCTTAAAGAACGGAATGGTGGTGTTCGGACGCGACAGGCTCGATGAGATATCGGCTTGTGGAGAGACCGTTATATGCGAATTTGAGGGCGGTATCTACAAGAATTACATAATCACTCCCGAGATCCTTGGACTTGAGAGATGCAAAAAGGATGATATATCAGGCGGCACACCTGAGGATAACGCAAAGATCACCAGGGGTGTACTGGAGGGAACAATAAAGGACGGTAAGAGGACGATAGTCCTGATGAACGCGGGCGCCTCACTCTATATCGGAAGGCATGCCGCAACTCTGGAGGAGGGCATAAATCTGGCTTCAGAGCTCATCGATTCGGGAAAGGCGCTTAACGCAATGGAGAACTTTATAGAAGCTTCAAATCGTTGATCTCGGAGTCGCTTAATCTTCGGTATTCGCCCGGGCTCAGGCTCTCGTCCAGCACGAGAGAGCCCATGGAGAGTCGTTTTAAGAAGGTGACTGTTGTGCCTGTGGCTTCAAACATGCGCTTGATCTGATGAAATTTTCCTTCGCGGATCGTAACCTTTGCCTCGGAGAGCTCCGGGGCGGATTTTATTATCTCAAGCTTTGCGGGGAGAGCGGTGAAGCCTTCGTCTACCTTTAGACCGCTCTCGAAAGCCTTTACATGGGCTTCGGTCAACTCTCCGTCGACTCTTGCCAGATAGACCTTGTCTATATGCGAGCCGGGAGAGAGCAGGCGATGGGATAACCCGCCGTCGTTTGTGATCAGAAGCAGTCCCACCGTGTCCTTGTCCAGACGCCCCACGGGAAATATGCCCCGCCTGATGTTTTCGGGAAACAGGTCGAGCACAGTTTTGTCGTGTTTGTCTTCGCAGGCGCTCAATACACCGGAGGGTTTGTTCAGCATGTAGTAGGAGAAACGCTCGTAGGTTACGACATGGTCATTTACGGTTACGACAGTATCTTCGTCCACCTTCATCCCGGGGTCGAATGCGGACACACCTTCGACCCTGACAGAGCCTCCTCTTATTATTTTTTTTAATTGAGAGCGTGTTCCCACGCCCATATCACTCAAAAATTTATCCAAACGCATGCAGTTATTCTATCAAATATCTGTAAAATTGCAATCTGCTGTTTTATATTTGATAAATCCCATGCGTCATTGTATAATAGTAAATGGCAAGGTTCTTTTTACTTTGTCGTTTACTGCGCCGGATTTTAGCCGCGTCAGCGGCGTGTTTCCTTGTAAAATCCGTGTGCATCCCGCCGGAGGCTTATAGTGAAGTGAGTGATAAAAAAGAGGAGGACAAAAATATGCCATTTATTGATTCAAGAGTAAGCGTAAAGACAACACCTGATCAGAGAAAGCAACTCAAAGAAAAACTTGGCGCAGCGATAGCTCTGATCCCCGGAAAAAGCGAAAGCTGGCTGATGATCGATCTGGCCGATGAGCAGGAAATGTATTTCAGAGGCGAAGGAGAGGAGCCGACAGCCTATATTGCCGTAAATGTTTACGGAAATCCTGATCCCGATGCTTTCGGGAGGATGACTGCTGAGCTTACGAAGATATACGGAGAGGTTTTGGGGATTGCTCCCGATCGCATATATGTTAAATATGCGGCAACGCGTGATTGGGGTTGGAATGGAAGTAATTTCTGAGCAGCGAAGCGGATTGTGAATGTCCGCTTTACCAGGAAAGGAGAATGGAATTATGTATGTAAACAAGGAGATATTTTACAAGCTTCAGTCAGGCAATCACGCCTATGTCACCGCAAAGATCAATCCAGGTGACATCTCACCCGCCATCAGAAAGGATACAAAGGTTAACGGACAGCACCCGTACGCCATAGTTGTGACCTGCTCCGATTCCAGGGTCATCCCGGAGGCTATCTTCTCAGCTGGCATCGGTGAGATATTCACCATCAGAGTCGCAGGAAATGTTATCCTGCCCTCACAGCTGGCCAGCGTAGAATATGCGGCAGCTCATTTGGGCTGCAAGGTCATCATGGTTCTCGGTCACACGAACTGCGGCGCTGTCGGAGCCACGATTGAGGGCGGTGTAGAAGGCTTTGTAAAGACTCTTACCGACGAGATAAAGGGAGCCATCGGAGACGAGAAGGACGATTTCAAGGCATGCCAGCTGAATGTTGAGCACGGCGTTGATGTATTAAAGAAAGCATTTGCCGGACATCACGAGATATCCGAGGCAGAGACTGATATCATCGGAGCGGTTTACGATATTGAAAACGGCCATGTATTCTGGCTTTGATATGTGATTATAATTACAGGGGTATAAATGAGCGATAGCGGATGTACTGACTACCTGACCGGTCTCTTAAACCGGAAGGGCTTAAATGATAGTTTCCATGAGATTGACCCTGAACGAAAAGTTCAGCTTCTTTTTCTTGATCTGGATAATTTCAAGATCGTTAATGATATGTACGGACATGGCGTGGGTGATGAGACTCTCATCACCTTTGCCCGTATTCTTGAGGCGGAGACTCCTGAAGGCGCACTGATAACCCGCCTTGGGGGAGATGAGTTCGCGGTGCTGATTCCCGGTTTTTACACCAGAGACAAGGTCGCGGAGATTGCAGATGCCATCCTTAATTCCACACGGGCAAAGAGAGATGTGAGTGACGCGTTTCGCATTGTTACGGCCTCTGTCGGTATCGTGTGGGATATCCCGGCGGGGGAAGGTCTTGACAATATTTTGAGCAACAGCGATTCCGCCATGTATCTGGCAAAGGAATTCGGAAAAGATGGTTTCGTGTTCTTTGACGATTTTGAGGATCAGATATTCCAGGAAAAGGACATGGAGCTCAAGGTCGCGGATGCCCTGAAGTCTGGAGATTTTGAAATGAGATATTCCCCGGTAGTCAATCTCCAGAGCTCAAAGCTGATCCGTACGAAGGCCATATGCCGCTGGAATTACAGCAAATCCCGCATACTGACACGCAGCGATTACTGTGAGGTTATGGAAAAGAGCGGTTTTATCAAAAACATCGACCTATTTGCCTTCGAGCAGATCTGTAGGGATTTTGCCGATATGAAAAAGCAGGGCAAATATTTTTGCATTGATGTTGATTTTTCATATCTGCTCCTGATGCAGGAGGATTTCGTTGAGACGCTGAAGGAGATCATGAACCAATACTCCTTCGTCCCGTCGGATTTTGAGATAGCGGTGGATGAGAAATCCTTTGGCATCAGGGGCGCGGGAAAGATAATCG
The DNA here is from genome assembly GCA_937916345.1 of uncultured bacterium. Lineage (GTDB taxonomy): Bacteria > Bacillota > Clostridia > Lachnospirales > Lachnospiraceae > RGIG6904. The sequence goes on along the minus strand of CALFUE010000057.1, from coordinate 423 downwards.
AGTGCCTCGATGCGATCGTTGAGGCGGGATTTTCCGTGTCTGTCACCAATTTCGGAAGTGATTTCGCAAGTATCGGACATCTCAGGGATATCTCTGCCTCGGCCATCGAATTTAACATGGATTTCATCCGGAACAATATCAATACCAGGCAGGGCAGGCGGATACTCGGTACTTTCTTTTCTCTGGGGAGGGATCTTTCCTTCCTGGTCATCGGATCCGGCGTAAATGATGCGAATGATGTGGTCTATCTGGCAACCAATGGCTGTGACGCCGCATCCGGCCAATATTACGGTGTCTGGAGGTACGCGGGGATGCCGTCATCGGTGGTCAGCGGGCGGATGCCCTCAGGATAGGCGATGTCGAACTGCCAGGCGGTGAAGGCTGTTGAGCCGAAGTCGAAATTGACGACGACATTGGCCGTGT
>CALFUE010000056.1 GCA_937916345.1 uncultured bacterium | reverse complement strand
TGTGACTGGAGTGCAGACGTGTGCTCTTCCGATCTCGGACAGTGTCCCTGCCGGCAAAAAGCTGGATAACAGATCGACCGCATCAAAGGAGTTCTCCACCTTTCCCTCGACGAGAGATACAATGTGCATCACATGCGAGTACTCTTTTATCACCTCGAATTCGCTGACCTTTACGCTGCCAAACTCTGCGATGCGGCCCATATCGTTTCTTGCCAGGTCTACCAGCATCACATGCTCACAGAGCTCCTTCTCATCGGAAAGGAGTTCCTTTTTCAGGCGCTCATCCTCATTTTTATCGGCGCCTCTTTTTCTGGTGCCGGCAATAGGGCATGTAAAAACCACATCTCCCTTTCTTTTTACTATCAGCTCGGGAGACGAACCTATCACTTCAAAGCTCTTTTCGTCATCTTTATTTTTAAAGTTGAAATAGTATAGATAAGGTGAGGGATTAAGCCGTCTCAGCTCCCTGTAAAGAAAAAAACCGTCACAACCGCTCTCCATCACCCAGCGCTGTGACAGCACTGTCTGAAAGATATGACCTTCTTTGATATAATGCTTGATCTTTTCGACTTTTTTGGTATAACTGTCCAGATCGTCCGTGTGATCTGTCACGCGTCCATCCGGTATAAATTCTTTTTCCGGCTGCGCACCTGCTTTTGACACTCTCTCAAGCATCTCTATGCACTCGGCGTACGCAGCCTCTTCATGTGAGGGTTTATCGTCATCGATGACCACAGCGTAGATCAGCTTTTTTTTCTGATCCAGCATGATATATTTCATCACCAGAAACAACTGTACGGTCTCAATATCTATAGGATCCGGATTATCATCCGGGAAGCTTTCCGTGTAGCGGATGAAATCATATCCGAGGCAGCCGGCCAGACCGCCGGAAAAGCCCTCGAAATCATCAGGCTTTTCGAGCCTGATATCCTTCACGAGGTTCTTCAGTGAATCCCTGGGATTGCCCTCTATAATGCACTCACTCCCGTCGCGGGTGTCTGTTATTACAAGACTCATCCCTCTCGATGAGACATAAGACACGGGTTTGGCTCCAATTATCGTAAACCTGTCGTAACCCTCATCATAAGACTCCAAAATAAATCCTGCGTCATCCCCAACCAGGCTCTCGTATATATCCACTGCCTTTCTTTCGGAAAGGGGCATGGACTTGCAATATAAACGCAGATTCGCTTTTTTCTCAAACATAAAACCTAATCTCCAGCGTAGCGCCGTATTCGATGCACAGCCTCCGAAATCCCGTGTCTGAACGGGCGCAAAAACAGCCACACTCGGGATAATAACACATATATCGGATTATGTACAGAAATAAATTTTTTTCGGTGCGGATCCTTGTAGTAGCCAGCCATGATGCCGTAGATCTGCTTTTTCTTCAGGGGACCCTCTATCTCTGTCTGATTGTCCCCTACCAGGTAGACTCCATCTTTTCCCACATGATGTATCCTGTGGATCACAAGAATGCTGCCCGGTCTGCGGTAAAGCACCACCATGCCGCGCTTCAGTCTCTCGCCCCGATATGGCTCCACAATCACTCTCGTCCTCCCCTGGACAAAAAAAGGATACATAGACCAGCCCGTGGGGGCGATCTCTATGTTTTTCCCCTCCCTAAGGAGTTTTTCTATACTGACCTTCTCTGCCATGGCATTCACATCGAAAGGCTTTTCAGCTCTTCCGCCATATCCAGATCCTCCTTTGTAACCTGCATATTGGCCGTCACCGGATCCTCTCCGGGCTTTACGACCGTAATCTCCAAAACAGTGCCCTCGGTGAGTCCGCTCATGACAACAGCGTTGAAAAATGCCGTAAATTTGGGATGCCTTTTCTCAAATCCGGCCTTGGCGTTCATAGCCTTCATAACTATAGTAGGATTAACCATTTTTTATCCTGTCCTCCACTTC
>CALFUE010000055.1 GCA_937916345.1 uncultured bacterium | reverse complement strand
TGCCTATGCCTCCGGTTACTCCTATTACCATCAGTGCGCTTCGAACCAGTCCTTTCCTTCCTGAACCTCCACTTCCAGAGGAACGCTGAGCTTGACTGCATTTTTCATTTCATCATGAAGGATCTGTTTAACTTTTTCCGCCTCATCCAAAGGGGCTTCCACCAAAAGTTCATCATGCACCTGAAGCACGATCTTCGCCTTTAAACCCGCCTTCAGCAGCGCCTTTTCCACATTTATCATGGCAATTTTTATTATATCCGCGGCGCTTCCCTGAATGGGTGAGTTCATGGCAGCCCTTTCTCCGAACTGCCTGAGCATAAAGTTACTCGACGAAAGCTCGGGGATCGGTCTTCTTCTTTTGAACATCGTTACCGTATATCCGTTCAGCTTTGCCTCACGCACCGTGCGGTCCAGATACTCTTTTACCTGAGGATAGGTTTCAAAATACTGCTTTATATATTCATTCGCCTGGCTTCTGGTGATGCTCAGCCCCTGTGAAAGCCCGAAGGAGCTTATGCCGTATACTATTCCGAAGTTTACCGCCTTGGCGTTACGCCTTTGCTGAGGGGTAACCTCTTCAAGCGGTGTATTAAACACCTTTGATGCAGTGATCCTGTGGATATCCGCATCGCTGTAATATGCCTCGATCAGATTCTTATCATCCGAAAGCGCGGCCAGGAGTCTTAACTCTATCTGCGAATAGTCCGCATCCAGGAATACGCAGCCTTCTCTTGCAGTAAACGCCTTTCTTATTTCCTGCCCCAGCTCCATCCTGATGGGGATATTCTGCAGGTTCGGCTCGGTGCTGGAAAGTCGGCCGGTGGCAGTAATTGTCTGGTTAAAACTGGTGTGTATCAGACCTTTCTCATCTATGTAATCCTTTAAGCCGTCGGCGTAGGTGCTCTTTAGCTTTGAGACGGTGCGGTATTCCAGTATCTTTGATACCACGGGGTAATCACGGGAAAGCTTTTCCAGCACATCCGCCGCCGTGGAATAACCTGTCCTGGTCTTTTTTCCATGAGGAAGGGAGAGCTTTTCGAAAAGGATCTCCCCCAGCTGCTTTGGAGAATTAATGTTGAATTCTTCGCCGCAGAGTTCATATATCTCCTTCTCAAGCCTCTTTACATCTATGTCGAAATTGTCAGAGAGCTTTTTTAATTCCTCCCTGTCAGTATATATTCCCGCTCTCTCCATATCGCTCAGGACGAACACGAGGGGCATCTCTATGTCGAAAAAGAGATTCTTCATGCCAAGGAACTCGAGGGAATCCATGAGTTTTTCCCTTACATGCACCGCAGCCGCCACTGCAGCGCATCCGCTCCGCGCACCTCCGACGGGTGAAAAATGCAGCGAAACATACTCTGAAGCTATGGCATCGTAAGGATATTCCCCGGGAAGGGGATTAATCAGATAAGCCGCTATGGACAGGTCTGCAAATTTTTTTCTCATGGAAGGATCTATCGATCCGTCAAAGAGAAAAGGCAGCTGCCTTTTCAGGTCAAAGGTATAATATAGCCCATCCGTCTGAAGAAGCTTTTTCCCAAAGGCCTTTAATATGTCATCATCCGCGTAAAAGCTGTTTATCTCTTCTCCGAAGAGGTCACATACGGACACAGCCGCCCGATTTTCCGGGTACGCAATGTAAAAAGCGATATCTGTCCCAAGAGCACTGATGAGGGATAGTATCTCAGCCTTATTCTTCAGCTCGTGCCCACGGATCTCAACGCTCTTTGCGGGAGCATCATTTCCGCATTTCATGTTTGCCGCGAACTTTTCGGAAAGCTTCTTTAGTCCCAGCTCTGACAGAGCATCTGCGGCAGTCTGCGTGAATATATCCTGCTTTCTTAAATCCTCTGTCGCAATATTTAAGGGGACATCGGTCTTTATGGTGGCAAGCCACTTTGAAAAAACCGCGGATTCGTACTGCTTCTTGAAATTGGTCATCACCTTTGTGGGCCTGCCCTCATCCACATGCTTTATCGCTTCCTCTATGCTGTGGTGCTCGGCGATGATCTTTATGGCGGTCTTTTCTCCAATTCCCATGACTCCGGGGATATTGTCCGACTGATCCCCCATGAGTGCCTTTACATCTATGAATTCTTTTGGTGTGACGGAATAAACCCTTTTCACATCCCCGGCGTAAAAATCCTCAACACTTGTCTCCCCCTTTTTGGTCCTGGGGATACGGATGCAGATGTGATCTCCTGCCAACTGGAAGAGATCCTTGTCTCCCGACATAATGATGACATCCATACCCTCCCTGTCAGCCTGAAAAGCCAGTGTCCCCAGAATATCGTCAGCCTCGTAACCCTCCGCGGTCACGACGCAAACATTCATTTTTTGAAGGAGAGCCTTTATCAGCGGTACCTGGCTTTTCAGAGCCGGATCCATGGGTTTTCTGGTGCCCTTGTACTCTTTGTATCTCTCATGGCGAAAAGTAGGCGCCGACAGATCGAAGGCCACCGCCAGATAGTCCGGTGTCTCGTCCGAGATAAGTTTAAGAAAAATATTCAGGAATCCGGCCACTGCTCCAACATGCTCACCCTTTTGATTTGTCAGATCGGGCATCCCGAAAAACGCCCTGTTTAAAATGCTGTGACCATCCACAAGAACTAATTTCTGCATTACGTCTACCAAATAGCCGCCGGATGCTTTATCACGGACAGGGAATGTACCCCTCCCGTGACAGATTTGTTTTACCCACGCCCCAAGGGGCGGGGTATTCTCCGTTCGTGATAAAATTAAGGGCAGCAGGTGTTAATACCATGGCTGCCCTTTTTATGTCTAAACGCGCCCCACCTCTGGCGGCAAAGTGACGCGGTTAAACCTTTGCGATAAAATTAGAGGATA
>CALFUE010000054.1 GCA_937916345.1 uncultured bacterium | reverse complement strand
GATGGGAGCGGGCTTAACCTCCGGAAGAGAGAGATTTGTAACATCGTCCACGATACCGATGGTAAATCTCGGCTTCGGATCGTCCTTTTCCAACTCCCTGTATACTGCGAATACGCTTGAGGGCGGAGTATCCTTTGAACCGAGTCCGTATCTGCCGCCTGAAAGCCTGATGTCGTTCATGCCTGCCTCACGCAGTGTTGCAGCAACATCGAGGTAAAGGGGATCTCCCAGAGCTCCGGGCTCCTTTGTACGGTCTAATACGGCGATCTTCTTTGCAGTCTTCGGGATCACCTCAAGAAGAGCCTTTGAGCTCCAGGGTCTGTAGAGGCGAACCTTTATGACGCCGACTTTCTCGCCCTTTGCGGTGAGGTAATCGATAACCTCCTCACAGACATCATTTATAGAGCCCATCGCGATGATGACACGATCCGCGTCCGGAGCTCCGTAATAATTGAACAGAGAGTAGTCTGTTCCGAGCTTCTCGTTAACCTTTTTCATGTACTTCTCAACTACAGCGGGGAGTTCATCGTAAAGAGTGTTGCATGCCTCTCTGTGCTGGAAGAATATATCGCCGTTCTCGTGTGAGCCACGAGCTGTAGGTCTCTCGGGATTGAGAGCGTGCTTTCTGAACTCCTCAACGCTGTCCATGGGGCACATCTCCTTCAGATCCGCATAATCCCAGATCTCGATCTTCTGGATCTCGTGAGATGTGCGGAAACCGTCGAAGAAATTTATGAAAGGAGTCTTGCCCTCGAGAGCCGCAAGATGCGCTACAGGCGCAAGATCCATGACCTCCTGGGGATTAGACTCGGCAAGCATGGCGAAGCCTGTCTGACGGCAGGCATACACATCGCTGTGATCACCAAAGATGTTCAGAGCGTGGGTAGCGACCGTTCTGGCTGACACATGAAAAACCGAAGGCAGCTGCTCTGCCGCGATCTTGTACATATTGGGGATCATCAGGAGAAGTCCCTGGGATGCCGTAAATGTGGTGGTGAGCGCGCCGGCCGCCAGTGAACCGTGTACGGTACCTGCAGCTCCTGCCTCTGACTCCATCTCCACGACCTTTACCTGTCCGCCGAAAATGTTTTCTCTGCCGCCTGCTGACCAGATATCAACCTGATCTGCCATGGGGCTCGAGGGTGTGATAGGATAGATACCGGCAACCTCGGTGTAGGCGTATGCCACATGAGCCGCTGCGGTATTTCCGTCCATTGACTGTTTAGCTCTTGCCATGATTTTTCCTCCTTAAAAATATATGTTTCATATAAAAACCCATATAAACACACAACGCACCAAGTATAACATCTACCGGGTGCGTTGTAAAGTTTACACAATGTATTAAAAATAAAACAATCTATATTTGTTAATTTTTCACTATGTCACTGAATATTGTATACAGTACGCTTTCTGGCAGCCGCATCCGAATCCAGATATTCATCGTATGTAGTAAGCTTGTCGACGATCGTACCGTCAGGCATAAACTCGATGATGCGGTTCGCTGTAGTCTGCACCACCTGATGGTCACGGCAGGAGAACAGCAGCACCCCCGGAAATTTCATCAAGCCGTTGTTCAGCGCGGTGATGGACTCCATATCCAGGTGATCGGTGGGCTCGTCCAGAATCAGCACATTGGATCCCTCGATCATCATGCGGGACAGCAGCACCCTGACCTTTTCCCCTCCGGAGAGGACCTTCATCTTTTTCACTCCATCATCCCCTGCAAAGAGCATGCGCCCCAGAAAGCCCCTGACATAGGTAGCGTCCTTTATCTCGGAAAAGCCGGTGAGCCAGTCGGTAATAGGCAGATCGCAGCCGTCAAATATGGGAGAATTGTCCTTCGGAAAATAGGAGACTGAGGTGGTGACGCCCCACTTAAATTCTCCCTCATCGGCCTCCTCCTCACCTGTCAGTATCTTAAAGAGCATGCTCTTCGCCCTCTCCTGACTGCCGACGAAAGCTACCTTGTCCTCACGCCCGAGAGTGAAGGAGACATTGTCGATGAGCTTTATGCCGTCCACTGTCTTTGAGAGATTGTGAACCTCCAGCACCTCATTTCCAATCTCACGGTTAGGCCTGAAATCAATGTATGGGTACTTTCTCGAAGATGGCTTGATCTCGTCGAGCTGTATCTTTTCGAGAGCCTTCTTTCTGGAAGTCGCCTGGCGGGACTTTGAAGCGTTTGCGGAGAACCTGGAGATGAACTCCTGCAGCTCCTTGATCTTTTCCTCTTTCTTTTTGTTGGCTTCCTTTTTCTGCTTCATCAGCAACGTACTGGACTCGAACCAGAAATCATAGTTGCCTGCATAC
>CALFUE010000053.1 GCA_937916345.1 uncultured bacterium | reverse complement strand
CCTCAGCAGTTCAAGCAACTGCTGATGGCCGCGGGCTTTGACCGGTACTTCCAGATCGCCCCCTGCTTCCGGGACGAGGACGCCCGGGGCGACCGCTCCCCCGGCGAGTTCTATCAGCTGGATATGGAGATGGCATTTGCCACACAGGATGATGTCCTGGGAGTATTTGAGAGAGTGCTTCCCCCTGTTTTTGAAAAGTATGGAATATACGACAGGGTGTCAAGCGCCCCCTTCGAGCGTATTCCCTATATTACCGCCATGGAAAAATACGGCAGCGATAAGCCTGACCTCAGGATAGACCTTGAGCTTACCGATGTGACGGAGCTTTTCTCAGGGGTTGATTTCGAGCCGTTCAAGGCACAGTGCATAGAGGCCGTCGTGGTGACGGATTTCTCTGCCACCAGAAAGGTTATTGAAAAGCTGATAGCTGATGTAGAAGTGGTCACCGCCCGGAAGACCTACTGGTTCAAGCTGGACGATGGCGGAGAGTTGACAGGTGGTATCGCGAAATTCCTGACTCCCATAAAGGATCAGGTGATAACCGCTCTTTCCTTAAAACCCGGCACCTTCGTCGGTATTGCTGCCGGAAACAGGAATACGGCATTAAAGACAGCGGGTGTGCTTCGCACAAAGCTCGGCAATATAGCTGAAAACCATATGGATAAGGAGCAGTACAGGTTCTGCTGGATAGTGGATTTCCCGATGTATGAGATCGGCGAGGAGTCGGGGGAGCTGGAGTTCTGTCACAATCCCTTTTCAATGCCAAACGGAGGCTTGGAGATATTGGAGTCTGCCGCCAGAGGCGAGACGGATCCGCTCTCCATCACGGCATTTCAGTATGACCTGGTCATAAACGGCTACGAGTCGGCTTCAGGCGCGGTGAGAAACCATGATCCTGAGATCATGGTAAAGGCGTTTGAGCTGGTGAGACTCGGAGAGGCGGATGTAAAGGCTAAATTCCCCGCCATGTACAACGCCTTTACCTACGGCGCGCCGCCGCATGCGGGAGGAGCACCCGGAGTGGACAGGCTCATAATGCTTCTGACGGGAGAGGAGTCCATCAGGGAGGTCATCACCTTTCCCATGAACAAAAATGCGCAGGATGTCATGATGGATGCGCCGTCAAGCGTGACGGAGAAGCAGCTTGAGGAGCTTTCCATAGAGATAAGAAGGTAATCACACGGTGGTAAATGTTGTATACTTTAAGACATCCTATCTCACTCTATACAAATTGGGTCGTAATTGCGCAGCAAGTGCGCAATTCGACTGTGAATGGCAACAACGAACAGTGACATAAAAAAAGAAGAGGATTGATAGAAATAAGAGTTTGTGATAGAATTTACAGGATTTTGAAGTAGATATCCGGGAGGTAAGATATGAGATTAGTTACGCGTTCTGATTTTGACGGCCTTGTTTGCGGAGCACTGCTCCTCGAGGCAGGAGTTGTGGATAGCTGGGAGTTTGCGCATCCAAAGGATCTGCAGGACGGGCTGGTTCACATTGACGAAAATGATGTGTTGGCCAATGTTCCCTATGTGGAGGGCTGTGGTCTCTGGTTCGATCACCATTCCAGCGAGCATGAGAGACTGGCGCTTCAGGGTAAATACAAGGGCGAGAGCCGCATCACCCCCAGCTGTGCCCGCATCATATAC
>CALFUE010000052.1 GCA_937916345.1 uncultured bacterium | reverse complement strand
AGTCTCAAATTATTGCGCAAGCGCATAATTTGGACCTTTTGACCCTTGTATCATTTTAATACGGATATGTATGATCTGTCAATTATAAGTCTGCCGTGTCGAGAAGCATGGTCGCCGCGAATAACAAATGATCACGATAGGCTCCCGCCACTTCGATATAATTGTGCAAATATCCCTCCCGCACAAATCCCAGGCTCTCCAAAAGCTTTATGGACGCCGTATTATCAATGAGCGTCGTCGCCTCGATCCTGTGGAGCTTCACATCGTCAAAGACCAGATCACGAACAAATGCGAGACTCTCCCTCGCATATCCCCTTCGCCTGAAATCCTTGTGTATCTTGTAACCGATCTCGCATTTGGTGTAAGGGGCGCGCAGTATATTACGGACACTCACGGTTCCTATGATCTTTTCTTTATTGCACTTTTCATAGATCCAGAATCTGAACATCCTGCCGGCGCAGGCCTGATCAAACTCATACTCCAGCGCGAGCCTCTGATATTCTCTGGTATAGAACTGCTCCGATCTGGTGGCCTCAAAGGCCTCAAGTTCCTTGTTCTCTAAATAGAATTCCAGGACCTGTTCGGCTGCATCAGTATTCAGTATTTTCAATGACAGTCTGTCAGTATTGTAAGTATAGTACATAATTATATTTGACAAATGTCTCTCCCGCCCCTATAATACGAAAAGGCAGCCGGGGTGTCAGCGGTACCCTGTACCGGCAATCCGCTATAGCCGGGGTGATATCCTGCCTCGGGCTCTCCGATGTGAAAACCGGCTGATCTGTCCGGTGTTGAGGCATGGGTCTTACGCAATAGGAACCTGTGAACCGTGTCAGATCAGGAATGAAGCAGCACTAAGCAGGACCTCTTATGTGCCGTGAGGGTGCCTGTGCTGAGTCGGGTATTTCAGACAGGTTCGTGTCGGGAGTTCAAAGCAGGATGCCTTTTTTGTTTCTTGCCGCTCAGTGAATCCGCTATCTCGGCAAATTCTCCCACCGACAATACTTCTCCTCTGATATTTTTATCGAAACCAAGCTCCCTTAGGACTTCCTCTGCCTCTTCCCTGCCGTAGGAGAGCTCCGGAGAATTTTTTACCGCATTTATAAATGTCTTTCTGCGCTGGTTGAAGGCAGCCCTTATCAGGCGAAACATCAGCGCCTCATCCGATACTTTGATATCGGGCTTTCCGGTCAGATCCAGCCTCACAACCGTACTGTCCACATTAGGCCTCGGTATAAAGGCGTTGGGCGGTACATTCGCGATCACCTCCACCGTGCTGTGATAATCTGTCAGAAGCGTCAATGCTCCGTAATTTTTGGTGCCGGGAACAGCCATCATGCGCTCCGCGACCTCCCTCTGTATCATAACCGTTATGGATGATATGGGTAGCCTTGATTCCAGAAGGTAGGTTATAATAGGTGTCGTGATATAGTATGGCAGATTCGATACGACCTTGACCTCCCTGCCTCCGGCCTCCCGCTCTATCATTTCCCTCAGGTCCAGTTTTAGGATATCGCCCCATACCAGAGTCACATTGCCGCAGTCACTAAGCGCTTCCGACAGCGCCTCCTTCAGGCTTTCGTCCACCTCTATGGCGACCACCTTTCCCGCCGTCTCCGACAAATGGTGGGTCATATTTCCGGTGCCGGGTCCGATCTCAAAGACGATGTCTTCTTCAGTGATACCTGAGCCCTCTACGATGCGCCTGATCACTCTCTCATCGACGAGGAAATTCTGACCGTAGCGCTTGCTGGCACGGATATCATATTTTTTTATTAGTTCTTTTGTATCCATCTCCTCTAAAATAACACTTGTTTGTTATCTGGCTCCTACATAATTCAATTCTGCTTTTTCATAAAGATCTTCCCTGCGGTATCATGAGTAATCCCGCATACTTCTTCGGGACTTAAGTCTTTTATTTCCGCGATCTTTGACGCTATTATCGGCAAATATGATGAGTCATTCCTCTTCCCACGGTGGGGCTCCGGGGCCATGTAGGGGCAATCCGTCTCCAAAAGTATACGATCCACTGGGATCCGTCTCACCGTCTCAACCAGCTTTTTAGCATTCTTGAAGGTGACCACTCCACCCACACCGATATATGTGTCCGCGTATTTCACCAGCTGCTCCGCAAATTCCGGAGAATAGGAAAAGCAATGATAAACCACGGGTATCTGCCCGAAATAGTCCCTTAAAATATTGAAAGTATCCTCGCAGGCTTCTCTGGAGTGGATTATTACAGGCATACACAATTCCCTCGCCAAGCTCAGCTGCCCGCCGAAAACTTTTTTCTGGATATCAGCATCGGGATTCTCCTCCCAATAGTAATCCAGCCCGATCTCGCCTATGGCCACCACCTTTTCATAAGAGGCCATATCCCGCAGGATATCTATATAATCTAAGGGAACAGAACCCGCGCTCTCTGGATGAATACCCACCGCCGCGTAGATCATATCGTTCGCCATTGCCAGCTTCACGGACTCTTTCGAGCCCTCGATGCTGTCTCCCACATTTATGAGAGTGTCTACACCTGCGGCTTTGATTCGCGATATAGTTTCCTCCCGATCAGTATCAAACCGGGAGGAATTAATATGAGCATGTGTCTCAAATATCATTTTCAGCAGACCTCGGCACCTGCGGCGATGCCCGCTGCCTCGGGACTCACGACGGATAGATTTCCGGCGGCATCCTCAGCACAGAGTATCATTCCGAAGCTGTCAAGTCCCGCCAGCTTTGCAGGCTTCAGGTTGTAGACCACTACCACCTTTTTCCCCACAAGATCCTTCGGATCGTACCACTTGCGAATACCAGAGAGTATCTGTCTGACCTCGGAGCCTATCTTTACCTTTGAGCAGAGGAGCTTTTTGGACTTCTCCACGGCCTCGCATGCTATTATCTCTCCCACTCTCAGCTCTATCTTGTCAAAATCGTCTATTGTGATCTCAGGCTTATTCTCACCCACCAACTCATCGGGAGCGCCGGAATAACCCTCGGCCGCTGCCTCCTTCGCAGCTTCCTCAGGATTTTCCTTAAGGAATTCCGCTCGCTGTTTCGCACGGATCTTTTCTACCCGCTCCATCACCTCGTTCACATCTCTGCGGGCAAAAAGAATCTCAGGATTCTCCGTCACCTTGTTTCCATTGGGATAGAGGCCAAATTCGGTAATATGATCGTAGTCACGCGCACCTGTTCCTATCTGCTCGAATATCTTTTCCGCCGTCTCAGGCAGGAAAGGTGAAAGAAGCGTAGTTCCTATCGTGACGGACTCAATAAGGTTGTAAAGAACCTCATGAAGCCTGTCTGTAGAACCCTCATCCTTTGCCAGCTTCCAGGGCTCTGTCTCATCTATATATTTGTTGCATCTGCGGAAGATCTCAAAAACCGCTGAGAGCGCGTCCGCGATATGATAGCTGTCTATCTTTTCTTTGACCTTTGGCGCAGTTTGCGTAACTACGGATTTCAGATCCGCGTCCACATCTTTTGTCGCGCCTGTGCTTCTGACTTCTCCGCCAAAGTATTTATTTGTCATGGAAACAGTACGGTTTACCAGATTTCCCAGCACATTAGCCAAGTCAGAGTTGGTCCGCTCGGTCACCAGCTCCCATGTGATTACCCCATCATTATCGAATGGCATCTCGTGGAGCACGAAATATCTGGTGGCGTCCACGCCGAATATATCTGCCAGATCGTCCGCGTAGATCACATTTCCCTTGGATTTGGACATCTTTTCACCACCCTGGAGCAGCCACGGATGACCAAAGACCGTCTTTGGCAGGGGCTCTCCGAGAGCCATCAGGAAGATCGGCCAGTATATGGTATGGAAACGGATGATGTCTTTTCCGATGACATGAACATCTGCCGGCCACATTTTTTTGTAGCGCTCGCTTGAATCGCCATCTGTGTCATAGCCTATTCCCGTGATGTAGTTTGACAGTGCGTCAAGCCATACATAGACCACATGGGCGCCGTCGAAATCCACGGGAATGCCCCACTTGAAGGAGGTTCTGGAAACACAGAGATCCTGCAGTCCCGGCAGAAGGAAATTGTTCATCATTTCATTCCTTCGGGATACGGGAGTGATAAATTCCGGGTGAGTGTTGATATGCTCGATCAAGCGATCCGCATATTTGCTCATCTTGAAAAAGTATGCCTCCTCCTTTGCGGGAGATACCACTCCTCCACAGTCGGGGCAGCGCCCGTCCACCAGTTGGCTCTCCGTCCAGAAGGACTCGCAGGGAGTACAGTACAATCCCTCGTAGGCACCCTTATAGATATCGCCCTGCTGATACAGCCTCTTGAAGATCTTTTTTACCTGCGTCTCGTGATCCTCATCCGTGGTGCGGATAAACCTGTCGTAGGAGGTGTTCATCATATCCCAGATGGGCTTTATGATGTTTTCCGCCACATTGTCCACATATTGCTTCGGAGTGATGCCTTCTTTTTTTGCTTTTTCCTCGATCTTCTGGCCATGCTCGTCGGATCCTGTCAGAAAATAGGTCTCATAACCCTCCAGCCTCTTAAAACGAACGATGGCATCCGAGAGAACTATCTCGTAGGTATTGCCGATATGGGGCTTCCCCGATGCGTAGGCTATGGCTGTTGTCAGATAAAATTTACCCTTGTCACTCATTTATAGTCACTTCCTTGTTTATTAGTATAAAATGTCGCTTAAATCGTCTGTCTCATCCAGTTCATCCACATATTTCGTTTTGCCGTTCTCTCCCTCTCCGGGATCGTCGTCATCCATCTCCTCGTAAGGATCGGGAAAATCCAGATCCAGGTCATCATCCGGGAACTCATCCTTAGGATATTCCTCTTCCTCATCAAATTCTTCCCCCTCGAATTCCTTTTCAAACTCTTCATCGGTGTAGAAGAAATCATGCTCATTTTCGGGGCGATCCAACTTTGCTCCGCAGCGTGAGCAGAAGATATCCTCATCCTTTGCGAGCTTTCCGCAGTTCTTGCAGACTACATCGCCGCGCAGTTCGGCCATCCTTATCTTCATCTCCTTGACCTGCTCTCTCGCCTCGTTTATCAGAAATATCTCGTCGTACTCAGGCTCCTCGTCCTCCTTGTGATCCTTGTAGTACTGCCTTCCGATCTCCTTGAATTTCCTGTTTACCAAGGAATATCTCTCTCTTATATCTACCGAGAGCTTTACGAGTTCTGAGGCATCCTTTGCCGTTTTTGCTATGTAATCCCCTGCTGACTTTATAGTGTCATATAAATTTGCCATGGTATTCCTCCTCTTATTACTACTATCTATAGTTCAATATCTCGGCAATGTCCCCCGACATCACCATGGTTAAAGTATGCCCCTTTGGATAACCCTCCTCTCCGCACCATTCCTTCAGCTGAATGTCCAACTCTTCCTCAGTCAGGCTTCCGGTGTTCAGAAAAATACAATCCATTAGAATTATGTTATAATTCTGGAAATGAATATGATTGGTATAAAAATCCATGGCCATGGGAGGTAGATAAGTATGTTTAAGTATGATAAAAAACTAGAATACCCTGTTGATATCAACGAGTATTTCGACACAGAACTTCCTTATGATGGAAAAGAGC
>CALFUE010000051.1 GCA_937916345.1 uncultured bacterium | reverse complement strand
GTCCTCCGATGACGAAACGACCCGTGGGATTGTTGAAATATTTAGTATTCTCGTCAAGCAGATTTTTGGGAAGAATGGGATCGAAGACATATTTCCTGATATCCTCGTGGATCTGCTCCTGCGTCACATCCTCATCATGCTGTGTAGATAGTACGACGGCCTCCAGTCTCTTTGGCTTTCCGTTCTCATCATACTCTACACTGACCTGGCTCTTTCCATCGGGACGCAGATATTTCAGCGTACCGTCCTTACGAACCTTTGTCAGCTGGAATGCCAGCTTGTGAGCCAGAGAAATGGGATAAGGCATATAGTCCTCAGTCTCATTGGTAGCGTAGCCAAACATCATTCCCTGATCTCCTGCCCCGGTGTCGAGGTCGTCCGTCAGGCTTCCTTCTTTTGCCTCCAAGGCTTTGTCGACGCCCATGGCGATGTCGGCAGACTGCTTATCCAGTGCCACCATCACGGCGCAGGTATGGCAATCGAAGCCTGTCTTTGCGTCATTATAGCCGATCTCGTCCACAGTACGCCTCACTATGGACTGCACATCGAGATCTGCCTTTGTGGTGATCTCACCAGTCACCAGCACGAATCCGGTGCAGGCCGCGGTCTCGCAGGCCACACGGCTGTAGGGATCCTGCTCCATGCAGTCATCAAGGATAGCGTCGGATATTGCGTCGCAGAGCTTGTCCGGATGTCCCTCAGTAACCGATTCCGAAGTAAAAAGTAATTTTTCCATTTTTTTCCTCCTTCTTTAATGAAAAAATAAATATACGGTTGTAAGCAAAAAGAAATGCAGCCCACAAAAGTGGACTGCAAGTAATGCTTATCCGCTTATTGTTCGAAGAGTATTTCTCTCGCTCAGGTTGGCACCTTCCCTGTGGGGGTTGCCGTGACTTCACAGATCCTATGTATCTCCATCACTCTGAATAAGGGAGTTTATTAAATTGTATGCACAAGCCTATACGTACTGATTCCAGAGGTCTCCTATCGAGTAAGTCGTGTTCTTGGTTCCGGTAGAGTCGTAGGTCGACGCCGTGCTGCCGGTACCCGATGAAGAAGTAACCTCACCTATTGTCTCTGCAGAATCATCGGTCGAAGTCGCTTCCGTGCTCTTTGTATCAGTGGCAGATGAGCTGCTGCCGCTCTTTTCTATCTTTCCGGTCTTGTAATTGTAGTACGAGTACTCGCCCTTTGATGTCTTTGCATCCTTCATATCGTAATAGTCGTATGAAGAGCTGCTCTTTGCAGACGATGAAGAGGTTGAAGAACTGCTGCTCTGTGCAGTCTGCTTGTCATAGACAGCTCTCGCAAGACGTCCTGCGGCGCCGTTCTTCAGCATAGAATACTGTGAGATGCTGCTCTCAAGCCCTGTAGAGCTCTTTGCCAGACTCGAAAACAATGTACTGACTGATGAAGAATCCGAATACATTGAAATTGCCATGATCATCACTCCTTTGAATAATAATATGTGACATCCTTATCACTCACCATCTCTTACATGATTATGATAGCACGGTTATGAAGAAATTACAATAGGGATATTATTTTTTTTCCCCGGTTCTTAACAATTCGATGATCCTGTCGTAATTATCAGGGTCATGGGGAAATGAGCATGCGGTACAGACTTTTATCCGCCGCCCCTCCCTTTCCTTCCAGGCAGGATTACCCGGACAGTCGGTCAAATTATACATAGGACAGTAGCAAAACAGACAGTTAAAGCCTTTTTCGCTCACATTCGAATGACAGGGGAAATATTTACAATCCCTGTTCTCAAAAAATTTATGAGACCCTGTCATGATATCTCACCGCCTTTTCCACAAAGCTTTTCGCGAAATCAGGGTTTGATGGATAATACAGATGCGGAAAACCCATCCAGGAATTCCCGGTCTCGACAACGCAACCGTAAGTTTTCCCGGTATGGGGCTTCACTGCCACAACCGAATCCCCGTTACAGGTGCTGTCGTAATAATGAAACTCGTGGCCTCTTATTTCATCCCCTGAAGACAAATAGTTTTCTGATCTCTCCCAAAGAGAGACGTAGCCGAACCTGACGAGTTTTCCCGTATAAGCGCATTCTCCCGGAATGATACCAGCCATATCATATCTCCCGGAATTTTCTATTCTCATAGATTCATGCAGATACATATAGCCCCCGCACTCTGCCACAAAGGGGCTGTTGGCTTTGTATTTCTCCCGCAGGCTTTTAAGCATTGATTTATTTTTGCTTAATTCATGGGCATACTTCTCCGGATAGCCGCCTCCAAATAATATCCCGTCGGCATCAGGAGGGACTGCCGCATCGTGGATAGGGGAAAATTTTTCAAGCTTAGCCCCAAAGCTCTCCAGGAGCCTTAAATTATCCTTATAATAAAAGCAGAAAGCCTCATCGTATGCCACCGCGATCTTTACCTTCTTTTTTACAGGTGACAGGGCATCATATTTATCAAAGGGGGCATCAGCATCGATTGAATCCGCGTCGGACGCTATACGCATAACCTCTTCTATATCAACATTTTTAATAAGAAGATCAGAAGCTCTGTTTATCTTTTCATTTATTTCTTTGTCTTCAAAGGGAAGGGTAAGTCCCAGATATCTGCTCTCAATTGATAGAGAGGTATCATCGGGAAGAGTTCCCAGCAGCTTTACACCTGTCTCTGATTCGATATCATCTATTAAGATTTCAGCCATGCCGCGCCCCGTACGGTTCAGGATGACACCCTTTATCAGGTCACTCTCGTCATAGCTCTTTATCCCCTTTATGATCGTGACAATGGTTTTTGCCATACCCTTGGCGTCAATAACGAGGATCACCGGAGTCTTCGTAACCTGGCTCAGGTGATAAGTGCTGCCTGTTTTCTCTACTCCTCCGACTCCATCGAAGAGCCCCATGACTCCCTCCATCACCGCCATATCGGAACCTGATTCCCTGATCTGCCTGACAAAAAGCTCCCTTGTCAGCCTTTCTCCCGTGAAATAGGTGTCCAGATTTATGGATGGAATATTCAATACTCTCTCATGAAACATTGGATCGATGTAGTCAGGTCCCGCCTTAAAGGCAGAGATGCGCCTTCCCTGATCTGACAAAGCTCTCATCAGAGCCGTCGTCACAACAGTTTTCCCGGAGCCGCTCTTTACGGCCGATATCATAATACGAGGAATTTTCATAAACTACCTCAGATCAAACGATGCTATCCAGACCTGATTTTCAGATCTCATCATATCGTAAGCCCCCACGCGTGAAGCCCTCTGGACTGCCACGGATATGAGCTCCATGTCACAGACATTTTTCCGATCCCTTAAAGATCTGATCTCACACAGCGTATCAATCGTCACCGCAGTGATCACCACGCGGATATGATCATCCGCATTCCTGCGGGCGCATAAATATTCTATTATTTCATTGAGTCTACCTGCGGATCCCCCGATAAAAACATGAGTGGGACAGGTAAGCCCGTAAAGTGCCTCAGGCGCCATACCCCGGATAACCCCGGTATTTTTCAGATTTTCTAAATTTTTTGCCGTGAGTTCTATTGCCTCACGCCTCATATCAATGGCATAAACTTTTATGCTGTCGGTCATTTTTGCGATAGCGTATGAGACCGATCCCGTGCCGCTCCCTATGTCGTAAAAGACAGCACCTTCGAAAAGACGCAGCTTTGCAATGATGATATCCCTGATCTCGGGTTTTGTCATGGGGATCTTCCCGGCGCGAGTCAGCTCACCGTCAGGAATCTCACAAAACAATTCTTTCCTTAAACATGAAGCATTATTTATAAAGAGGGTGCAGACCCCCTCTCGGTTTACATAAAAGTCATCCTCCGGCTTTATCACATATATCTCTTCAGCCTCACGCCCCAGCTCATATCCGACAGTTATCTCACAGTCCTTAATGCCGGATCGAACTAACGACTCCGCTATCAGACGTACATCAGAAACCCCTGATGTAAGTATAAACGATCTTTTAGTGTATAGGATCTTTTTAATTGTATCAACCGGATCTCTGCCGTGAATGTTGTAGATGGCGGCGTCGGAATAGCTCTCTCCTATGCGCGCGGCCAGATATGAGACCGAGGATATGCCGGGGAGAAGTCCCGGCTCGTAGCCTGCATTTCTTAAATCTGCATAGAGCCCTGATGCCCCGCTGAAAAATCCCGCGTCACCGGAGAAAAGCACGACTATATTTTTTTTATTTTTTTCCAACAATCTAATCTGAGGAATCACCTCATCCCCGCGAAAACCCGGGAGCTTTTCCGCAGGGGAATCTATATGGGACAGAAGAGACGGAGCGGCAAAAATTATATCCGCCTTCCGAACCGCCTCTAATACCTGCCCGGTCATAAGATCACTCTTCCCCGGTCCCATGCCGGCCAGCGTAATATTCACATTTTTATCCGAAAATAATGCGCATACCTCTTCAAAGCTCATCCCCTCTTCATTTGAGGGAGAGCCCAGGACAAATGCCTTCGCACCTGTGCTCTTTGCGGCGGAGAGCTTTTCATCAAAGCCTCCTTCCCTGCCACTCATTTTTGTGACGAGCACCTCTATATGGTACTGCCTCATCAAAGCCTCATTGAGTTCCTCCGAAAAAGGTCCCTGCATGGCTATGATGTGTGAATTATCGACCCCA
>CALFUE010000050.1 GCA_937916345.1 uncultured bacterium | reverse complement strand
GTCCAAGCCGAAAGCTTTAATCAGTCTGTCCATAAACTCCGGCTCGGGCTTCATGACGCTGTGATCCGACGAAATGTACATCTCATTGAAAAGCTCCACCGGTATGCATTTCTCTATCTCAGGGTAAGTGTAAACTCTCTGGGCATTTGACAGGAGATAAACTCCCTTCCCTGACTCGCGCAGCTTCTTCAGAGTGGAAATGGTATTTTCATAGGGTTTGATGTACCTTCTGGAGGCGATGCGCAGTACATTTGAGATCGCTGTAACGGCATCACTACCGCAGAGTTCATCAATCACTGCGTCAGGATCCTTCCTGTAACGCTCTCTCCATTCCTCCATGGAGATCCCGCAGATCTTCGTCACGGTGGGATGAGTACTCCCGCACTCAAATATCAGCTTTGTGAAAACCCGCTCTATCTTTATCTCAGGGGTGAGCCCCGTCTCTTTGTAAAGTTTTTTTCTCCCGGCTTTGTCAAGAGCAAAGTAGGTATGTCTCAAAGCCACGGCGTCCCAATCGCAGCCGTAAACACTGTAGATATCCGCCATAAAACGCCATGGCGCTATGCGCCTCTCATCTGTATGTATATCTATCAGTGTCCCATACAGGTCAAATATATAATTATCGTATTCCTTCATAGATCAACCTAATACCAGTTTTCTAAAATTCTTCTTTCCTTTTTTAAGTACGAGATCGTCATGGATATCCGCCTTGTTCAGCACATAAGCACTGTCCGTGATCTTCTCGCCACCAATGGATACGCCGCCCTGCTCAACCGCTCTGCGGGCTTCATTATTTGACGAGGCAAGCCCTGAAGTGACCAAGAGTTTTAATATACCGATTCCGTCATCTGTAAAGTCCGAATCGGAGAGCACTGTCTCCGGCATGCTCTCGATATTGCCGCCGCCGGTGCCGCCAAACATGGCCACAGCTCCTGCCTGCGCAGATTTTGCCTCCTCGCGACCGTGTACCATACTCGTGAGCTCGTAAGCCAATATCTCCTTTGCCTTGTTGAGCTGGCTGCCCTCCCACTTGTCCATCTCGTCGATCTGCTCCAGAGGCAGGAAGGTAAGCATACGGACGCACTTCAGTACATCCGCGTCCGGAATATTTCTCCAATACTGGTAGAAATCGAAGGGGCTGGTCTTGTTCGGATCAAGCCAGACAGCTCCACTCTGCGTCTTACCCATCTTTTTGCCCTCAGAATTGAGTAGCAGATTAATGGTCATGGCGAAGGCGTCCTTACCCAGCTTTCTTCGGATCAGCTCGGTTCCCGCCAGCATGTTAGACCACTGGTCATCTCCTCCAAATTCCATATTGCAGTCATAATCCTGATATAATCTGTAGAAATCGTAGGCCTGCATGATCATATAATTGAACTCCAGAAATGAAAGTCCCTTTTCCCATCTGGCCTTGTAGCACTCGGCTGAGAGCATGCGGTTTACGGTAAAGTGGGCTCCCACCTCCCGCAGCAATTCGATATAATTGAGATTCATAAGCCAGTCAGCGTTATTTACCATGATGGCCTTTCCTTCGTCAAACTCAATAAAACGGCTCATCTGAACCTTGAAGCACTCGATATTGTGAGCGATAGTCTCCTTTGTCATCATCTGGCGCATATCAGTACGACCCGAGGGGTCTCCGATCATTCCGGTCCCGCCGCCCAGAAGCGCTATGGGCTGGTTCCCAGCCATCTGAAGTCTCTTCATCAGGCATAATGCCATAAAATGCCCCACATGCAGCGAGTCCGCAGTGGGATCGAATCCTATATAAAATCTGGCTTTCCCTTCATTTACAAGGTCTTTGATCTTTCCCTCGTCTGTCACCTGGGCTATGAGTCCTCTGGCGATCAGCTCGTCGTAAATCTTCATAATGTCTTTACCTCCCGAAAACCAAAAATCCTCACTATTATAATCACTTTCTGACATTTTATCAACCGTTTTCAAACCGGAGCTTTGGTTCCTTGAAATATGCTATTTCACCTCCTGTCAATCTTAACATGATAGGAACCATAATTCCTAAGGAAGCGCTGATTCATTCAGCATTTCCTTGGAAATGCTCCGCAATGATCCCAGTAAATCACATAAGAAGGGCACTTCGTGTCTGCGATTTTCGCGAGGGAAACACTTAATCAGTGTTTCCCTAATATAAAACATTATCTAAGGAGGAAATGTGCCATGCTGATCTTTAACATGAAAGAAATCGGGAATAATCTGTACAGTGCGAGAAAGAGAAGAGGCTTCACCCAGGCGTATGTAGGGGAGTCGGCGAATATCTCCGACCGGACCTACGCGGATATCGAGCGCGGAAACACGGACATGAGGATTTCCACCCTGCTGAAGATATGCAGTGCGCTCCATGTGGAGCCAAACGACATCCTGACCAGGGACGATAAAACCGAGGAGCTCACCGAGAGTGAGATAATGGATTTACTGTCCACCTGCAATCTGGACAGAAAGAAAACTGCGCTCCGTCTGCTGCAGGTGTATATCAGCGCTGTAAAGGGAGATTGAGTAGACATAATACCGTTGTAAAATAACTCTTTCAATTCTGTGACACTTATGTTATGATGTCGGGGTCAAAAGGTATTTTGCCCCCGACTATGATGTTGAATGTTAGTACAAACTGTAAAAAATACGATAGTGTCAAGTGACGTATGAAAAAACCGAGTCTAAAAAATAGGCTCAGATGAA